>NZ_JACJDM010000021.1:0-67182 GCF_014163545.1 Pseudoalteromonas sp. SR45-6 | reverse complement strand
AAACAGTTAAATAAATTGACTGATGATGATCAGTTAAGCTAATTTAAAAACGGCTCTACAAAATGATAAATCAGGTGATCAAAGCTGATGAGAATCGGTGATCAAAGTCATGAGAATACGCACAATGGGACGACGGCAGCTTTTTATAGAAGGAATGGTAAACGACTAGGCTGTATAGAGCCTGCTTTCCTTTAAATAGACAGCGGAATATTACAGTTAACAAAGGCATGAATAAATTGACCTTACGCGGTCAAACGAAAGTGAATGCCCAATGGCAACTGTATTGCTTAGTTCATAATATAGAAAAGCTGCAAAACACGATACATTAATAAGGGTAACCCTTTATCACCTCAAATAAGCCACTCAAACACCTGTCATACCTTTCAAAACGCCAATTAAAGCAACAGCAAATCCTCTTTTTATATTTTACGTAAAATCGAAGTAACCAATTGAATCAAAATAGGAACTCGGCTATGGTTAATACATCAATAAAAATAAATTAAAAACGAGTTATTCTACAGCCTCGTTATGCGTTTAAATTAGAAAGGTAATCACACGAGATGAGCAGTAACTCAAATTCAATCTTTAGAGCAATCCTAACAGGCTCGGCTTGGTCTTTTATAGGTGTTCTTTTGGCCGTATCTTTCTTTTATTGGCAGGAATACCGCAATCCATTCATTTTCAAAATCGAAGTGGTAGATGAATTCAACTTGGTAGAAGTTCGAGAGCAGATAAGTGATCTTAAAATTCTATATAAAAACGAAGATATCATTGAAAGTAAAAAAGAGATCAAGGTGATACGTGTCCAAATTAAGAACGAAGGTGACACTATATTGCAGGGTTATTATGACCAGCTGGAGCCGTTTGGACTTCGATTTATAAATTCTAGAGTATTAACATCCGAGGTGATAACTAGCAACTCAGAAGACTTGAAAAAGAAGTTGATAGATGACTCAAAACACGAAAAATCAGATAAGTACGATGATGTTGTTTTTTCCAAAGTGATATTCGATGAAAATGATTCTGTAACGTTAAAAATAACTATTTTATTGGATGCGGGAGAAGACCTTACAATTATTCCGCTCGGCAAGATAGCTAATGTGGATAGCTTAAAAGTAGATGTAAATGAACCAAAAGAAGACAAAGAAAAACCCGTCGAGCTTTATATTGTGGGTGGCTATTTTGGTTTCTTAGTATTTTTAATATGCGTAGTTGCTGTTATCACGTTTATTGAAAAGGCATCGAAAAAGAGGAAGATAAGGAACTATATAAAAGAAAATGAAAATCTAAACGAGGTGCAGGATAAGATAGTTGACTACTATATGGATATGCAGCCTTCAACAGAGCGGCTTATTAAAGCGCTTTTGAATAATGATTACGCATTAGACCTCAAGCAGGTGCTGGAAGCACAAACACCAAAGCATTCGCCAATTGAAAAGTTGATCCTCTTACCATTGGTCATATCCAGAACAAACAAGTATAGGCTTCAAGCATTACCGAAGGAGATATTTGATACTGATGGTGCAACAGTTTCTTTTAACCAAGAAAATGAAGTATTTATTAGGTCGTTCTTTAAAACTGTTCTTTGAAGCGCATAACAAAGCGCTGCTGTCGGACAATTTTTCCGCTACGCTCCAAAATTGCCGCAGAGCGCGGCGTTAGCACTCAAGGATAGAACTGTGAATTTTTTAAGCTTGGATTCCATTATTGATACCTCACTCAACGATGATTTGTATCTACGAGATGGTTCCTGGAAAATTGTTAAAGGCTTAAATTCAGAAACTGAACAATGGTTAGATTTAGCTGCATTTACAAAAGTATTTACTGACACTCCTGAATTTAAAAATGCTGAATCAGTTTGGGCTTTCGAGATTTTCGAGCGGATTTATCATAAGTTAGGAGAACCCAAGCGTTTGAGTGATTCCTTCCAATTCACTATTGAGTCATTTTTTGAATTTCAGAAATCTACAGAAATACTAGAGTTGTATCTTGTCCCTCAAAATTTAACTTGGGTTTTTTATGCCAATAGAGATAATTGGAAATATGCAATTAAGTGCTAACAAAAATATCATGGTGGGAATTTTACTCGCTGAAAAAGCGCTCCTAAAATCCCCATATGTTAAACGTTATGTGCCTAGGTTGAGTATGAGAGTATTTATAGTTGTTTTTGCTGCGATGATATCCAGTTTTGCTCACTCAAACTCTGAGTTAGATGCCGAAAATGAGGGAGAGGCAGTTGGAATAATATATGGCTACTTTAAAAAAGTAGATGTTATAAAGTTCATGTGCGAACGGAAAGCACCTGAAAAAGGAGCGCTACTTTCAGAAGCTATTGATAAATGGAAGACTCGAAATAGTTCTGTGGTTGCTAATTTAACTGACGGGCTAGATAGAACTCCAATAGATATGCGTGAACAGCTATTTGAAATGGCAAAGCAAGTTTCAAGAAATAAGATCATTCTATTTAACAAAATGAGTCAGTCCGAAAAAGAAAATACTTGTGCCTCATTAGCTGAACATTTGAATTCTGATTCTTACAAAAATGAGTACCCAATTGCCTATAAGCTCATGAGTGAATAGGTACATAACAAGCTCCTTAAACATCGCGGCCTGCGGCCGCTGGACTCGCAATAAGTTGCTCGCCGTTTAGGCGTGCGTTCAGGCTGTAGAATTACTCATTTAGGAACTGGTTCTACACAATTAACTTGATTGTTTTTTAACCTTTAATTGAGTTGGTTACTGTGATCTGATAGATATTATTCACCCACGGTAAATTGTTATGGCTCTTTCATTAGGTAAGGAGTCAAGCCTGACTTATCCTGCCAAAATAAATTCATTCCAATCAATTATGCTGAATAATTTTAGCCTTGCTAATTTATCATCAACCTCCATATCTATAAAACCGTAAGGTGGTTTTTTTATGCCAACACGCTACAAAAAAGGAGATAACAATCTTTCGACAAAAAAACAAACCTAGTCATACTGAGCCTGATGAATGTATCCAAGTCAGAGGTGCGCGGGTTCACAACTTAAAAAACATCGATGTTAATTTGCCCCGTAATGCCTTGGTGGTTTTTACTGGTATTTCTGGCTCAGGAAAGTCGTCATTGGCCTTTGGCACTTTGTTTGCGGAATCTCAGCGTCGTTACCTAGACTCTGTTTCGCCTTATGCCCGTCGCTTGATTGATCAAGTAGAGGAGCCAGATGTTGATTCAATCGAAGGGTTACCGCCAGCCGTAGCACTGCAACAGCAGCGAGGAACTCCATCGGTGCGTTCATCTGTTGGTAGTGTTACCACGATTTCTAATGGCTTGCGCATGCTTTATTCCCGTGCAGGGCAATATCCAACAGGTCAAAATATACTTTACGCTGACGCCTTCTCGCCAAATACCCCAGAGGGCGCTTGTGAGCGATGCCATGGTATAGGTCGTGTATTTGAAGTGACAGAGAAGTCGTTGGTACCAGATGACAGCAAGACCATTAGGGAACGCGCTATCGCGGCATGGCCGCCAGCATGGCAAGGGCAAAACTTATTGCGTATTTTGATTGCATTGGGCCATGAAGTTGATATTCCCTGGAAAAAATTGCCGCAAAAAACGCGGGATTGGATCTTGTTTACCGATGAAACCCCTGAAGTGCCGGTTTATCGAGACTACAATATTAGCCAAATACGAGAGGCAATTGATAAAGGGGAAAAGCCCAATTACATGGGGACCTATACAAGCGCCAAGCGTTTTATTTTGCAGTCATTTGCTACTACGCAAAGCCCGCGCACCAAAAAGCGGGTGTCGCAGTTTATGCAGATTTCTCAATGCCCCGAATGTCAGGGGAAAAAACTCAAACAAGCGTCACTGTCGGTTAAATTTGCTGGACTTGATATTGGTGAATTGTCGCAATTGACGCTGACTGAGTTGGCGTTGCGGTTAAAGGATACTGCTAATAGCAAGCCCGACGATAACACCGTTAATCGAGAAAAAGCCATCGTCGCACAGCGCATTGCCAGCGATATTCTTACTCGTGTTGAAGCGCTTACTCGACTTGGTTTGGGTTATTTGTCGCTTGAACGTGGTACGCCCACGTTATCTCCGGGCGAACTACAGCGCCTGCGCCTTGCAACGCAGATCCGCTCTCAATTATTTGGTGTCGTTTACGTATTAGACGAACCCTCAGCCGGTCTGCATCCCGCTGATACTCAAGCATTGCTAGGTGCCTTAGATGAATTAATCGCAACGGGTAATTCAGTATTTGTGGTAGAGCATGATGTTAGCGTTATTCGCCATGCAGATTGGATTGTTGATGTAGGTCCCAATGCTGGAACCCATGGCGGAGAAATTATTTACAGTGGTCCGCTTGAGGGCTTGCGCGAGATAACCGAGTCTCACACTGGTCGATTTGTGTTTAATAAAGATAACAGTGCAGCACATAGACCAAGACAGCCGAATGCTTGGCTCAAATTAGTTCAGGTTAAGCGAAACAACTTGAAGAATATCGACATTGAGTTTCCGCTAGGGCTTATGACTAGCGTTACCGGTGTCTCGGGTTCGGGAAAATCGAGTTTAGTCAGTCAGGCGCTGGTGGAGCTTGTGTCTGATGCCCTTGGTCAGCAAAATACCGTCGAGGCACCCAATGATGAGATTGATTTACTTGAGGAAGAATTAGAAATCGCCACCAGCGGTAAAATTGTTGATGGCATACAGCACATCCGACGTTTAGTGACCGTGGATCAGAAAGCTATTGGCCGCACACCACGCTCAAACCTTGCCACTTACACCGGTTTGTTTGACCATGTACGTAAGCTATTCGCCGCCACACCCAAAGCAAAAGCGAGGCGCTACGACGCAGGGCGTTTTTCGTTTAATGTGGCAAAGGGGCGTTGTTCGAATTGTGAAGGCGTAGGATTTGTGAGTGTCGAATTGTTGTTTTTGCCTAGTGTTTATTCGCCTTGTCAGGTATGTCAAGGGCAGCGTTACAATGACGAAACGCTCGATATTACTTATCGAGATAAAAATATCGCTGAAGTGCTTGATTTAACCGTCGAAACAGCTCGTGAATTTTTTATGGATGAGCCTTTAATAGCACGCGCTTTGGATGCCTTGTTGCAAGTGGGGCTCGGCTACTTAAGGCTTGGTCAGCCTGCTACCGAATTATCGGGCGGTGAAGCGCAACGGATAAAATTAGCTACTGAGTTGCAACGAACGCAACGCGGTGACACCTTGTATATTCTCGATGAACCAACTAATGGCCTTCATCCCGCAGATGTCGCTATGTTGATGTTGCAATTAAATGGTCTGGTAGACGCAGGTAACACCGTAATCATGGTTGAACACGATATGCAGGTCGCGAGCCGTAGTGACTGGGTCATTGATATTGGTCCTGGTGCGGGCGATGAAGGTGGGAATATTGTTGCTCAAGGACCACCGGCCAATGTCGCTAAGTCAAAGGCCAGCCAAACAGCACCCTTTCTGTCGCCTTAGCATTAGCCTGACTTTAGGTTATCGACGTTTTTCTATACTTAAGTTGGTGATTAATTGCGATGTTGCGCTGCCCCGTATACCACCATAGTAGGCATGGTGTTTTCGGGGGGCGCTGGACGCGACAGCAAAGTGGGTATTATCAGTCAAAATACCATGGTTGGGGTTAAAACCTAACCAACCTGTACCAGGTAAAAAACCTCTGCCAAGCGTGCAGTTCATCGAAGGGGTTTCCATATCAAAATAGAAATAGCCGCTGACAAAACGCACGGCAATGCCAAAATGGCGCAGCAGATTAATTTGCATCTAAGACAATTCACTACAAGATCCTTTGTTAATTTTAAAGGTTTCATTAGCGGGTAATGGTGGGCTATCTTCGCGATATTCAATACTAAAATCTTGGTGTATCTAGGTGATATAGAGCTTGAACGTCTCACTAAAAATCAGTGATATCTACTCAAAAAAGCTTCTGTACTAGTACAAAAGCTTTTCTGATTAAGATAAATTGAATCGACCTAAGCTGAAAATTCGATAAAGGTTTATCAAGCAAGATTTAATCATTATGGGGTGAGTTGGTCACAGATTTCAAATGTGTGCTCAACAACATCATTTGAGTTAGCACGTAAATCTAATTGCCATTCTTCCTTATGATCATAATCTCCTTTTTCGGTGTTTTTTATCCAAGTAACAGGATAATCATCTGGTTCTACACGATATAAAAAAGGTGCAAGTATTGAAAAATCTTTGGTTTTGCCAATAGTGATTGTTTGATTGTCAGAAACGGACTGATCTAATTCTCCCCCTTCTAACGTGAAATCTAATGAGTTAAATTTAAGCTTAAGCTCAGTAGGGCCGCTATACCCTTCACAAGCTGTCAAACCAATACGGACATTTTGCTTAATAAGTGCTGTTTTTGTACCTAAATCAATAGTGAAGTGGTTGGTAGTTACCTGCTGCTCTCTCACAACGGTAGCAGATGTAAATGGAGAGCTAAAACCCATAATGCTAAATTTCTTCTCTACTCCTACGCCTATTACTGCTTGATAATAGCCATTATCATCCGTAGAGAAATATAAACTGTCTATTATTGCTTCACTTGAAAACAGATCGACATTAGCAAGGCCGCGCCCTAAAGCATCAACCAGACGACCGCTAACACTACCAAGCCAGCTAACATCATGCATAGAAACAGCAATTAAAATCTGTTTTACAACCGTATTACCTGCATCGTCCGTTACACTAACCGAAGCAGTATAAGTACCAAGGGTTAGTGGCGTAAATGAGGTTATCGCTTCAGTGGTATTCGCTAGAATTGAATTACTAAGTCTTGGTTTACTCAACAATAAGCAAGACAATAAGCAAGACACCCAGCCTAAAATTTGGTCATTGTATTTCTCTGTGTGCGTATGCAGTGATGAGTAATCACACGCACTTAGCACTTAAGTTGATTATAAAAAGCAAATAGACTTAATGACAAAGCTATAATTCTACGCTGGCATAAGCTGTGTAAAGCTACGTTATTGACGAAAAAGTATTTGCAATGGGTAAAATTGAGTAAAACAGAGCTCACCTTTTTGAATCAAACGGTTGAGCAATACCAAGGGAGTTTAAGTAGCATTAGCTGGTTTATGCGCTTATTAATTTTAAGTTATTTGTATTTTTAAGTGTCTGTTTTTTCAAAATGCGCAATTAGGCGCTCGAGTAACTTTCTAATCGCTATAGATTGATGTTTGCGAGAACGGTATATGGCGTAAATACCTAAGGACGCTGGCTCATAGTTGGGGAGCACATGAACCAGCTTTTTATCATTGATCAACTGTTGTACGGCATGTTTAGGTTGTAAAGATATACCGCGTCCTTTGAGTGCTGATTGAAGTAAGAGCATTGATTCATTCGCACTGAAGTTGCCAGCGACTGAAGTAACAACCGCGAGTTCTTCTTTGCTGAAATGCCACAAACTTTTTCCAAAATTAGAATAAATTAAGCAATTATGTTTGGCCAAATCATCAGGGTAAACAGGGTAACCAAAACGATTTAGGTAATCTTCGGTGGCGCATAACACTGAGCGGCAACGACCCAGCGGGCGTGCAATGATATTGGGGTCTAAGTCGTTGGTAATACGTATTGCTAGATCGATTCTATCTTCAACTAAATTAGTTACTTGGTTACTGATATGAATATCTATATGTACTTTGGGATACTCATCTAAAAACTGATCAATTACTGCTGGCAATAAATTAGCGGCGACAAATTGAGAGCAAGAAATACGGATCGACCCTTCAGGTTGTGCGACATGATCTTGCTCTAAAGGGATAGACACTTGTTTGGCTAAATCTAATAACGACAGACAATTTACAAAAGCTTTTTCACCTGCGGCGGTGAGCGTGAGTTTACGCGTAGAGCGATGTAATAACTGACTATTCGCCCAACTTTCCATTTCGCTTAAGTACCTAGTTACCATCGAGCGCGACATATCTAACGAATGCGCTGCGCTGACCATACTACCTTGCTCGACAATTCTAACAAAGACTTGAGCTGCGGTGATCCTGTCCATTTTATTTCCTATATGTTCGATATATGCAATTAACTATTGCCTGTTGTGATGTTTATTGCAACATATTTGCAATTTATACTTGTTTCATAAATTTAATACTGCTGACAGGAAAATAAAATGAAGACCTTGCATTTCATTATGGACCCGCAGTGTGGTTGGTGTTATGCCGTCGCACCGCTGATTGATGAACTCACTCAATTAACAACAATAGATATTAAGCTGTATGGCGGCGGCTTATTTTCAGGGGCTAATAAACGTCAGTTATCAGCTGATTTTCATCAGCAAATAATCGCCATGGATAACAGGATCACGAGTTTAACGGGGCAAGTATTTAGTCCAACTTATTATGAAACGCTATTAGATGATAAGCAGCGAATTTTAGATTCAGATACGCCGATCACGGCGCTACTAGCTGGTGGATCTTTAGGTCTTAATACTGTTGCCATGCTGCATAGAATGCAAGTTGATCAATTTGTACTTGGCCGTTCTCAGTCTGATATAGCTAATTTAGCTAACATAGCCACTCAACTTGGTGCTAGCTCTAGGGCTTTTTTAAATGCGTTTGACCTTTTTAGTGGCGAAAAAACGCAGCAGCAAATAATTAAAGCGCGGCAGATGTTGAATTTAGTTGGCGGTAGTGGGTTTCCAACACTTGCGTTTGAGCACGGCGATGGCGCATTTACTAAATTAGACCACTCGCGTTATTACGGTCAGCCACAGCAGTGGTTAGCTTATGTAAAACAATTAATTAGTACGATTGATTAACCAATAATTTTACACGTTTAAAAACACCCAATTTACTCGCTAAATGAGCGACATTTTAGAGGCTACTATGACATTTTTATCTAAATTAATTCAGGCAAGCACGCTTGCTACAATGATGGCAGTATCTGCCAATGCAGTTAGTGCAACACTTGAAACCAGTGTGTTTAATCCACAACAAAAAAGCACGTTCCCAGTTAGTTCGGTGTTGATCAGCGGTCCAACCGAAGCGATTTTAGTTGATGCGCAATTTCAGCGCAATGATGCACAATCAGTGGTTGAGTTGATTAAAAAATCAGGTAAAAAATTAACCACTATTTATATTAGTCATGGTGATCCTGACTATTATTTTGGCTTAGACGTGATCACCGAGGCCTATCCTGATGCTAAGGTATTATCAACTGCTAAAACCCGAGATTATATTAAAGCGTCAATGGCGCCTAAAAAGGCTTATTGGGGGCCAATTCTTAAAGAAAACGCACCGCAAAAACTAGTTTTGCCAGAAGTATTGCAAGGCGACACCTTATTGGTTGATGGTGAAAAAGTGAATATTGTTGGTCTTGACGGTCATGATCCAAAACATACTTTTGTATGGATCCCTTCGACTAAAACTATGTTGGGTGGTGTTGTGGTATTTAACAACATGCATGTTTTTTTAGCAGATACGCAAACACCTGAATCACGTCAAAGTTGGTATAAAACCCTTGATGTTATTGAGCAGCTGCATCCTAAAACTGTGATCTCTGGTCATATGTTAGGTGATAAGCCATTGACTATTGAAGCGGTGCACTTTACTCGCAAATACATTCAAGACTTTGAAGCTGCAGCCAAGTCTTCAGCTAATTCAAGTGAATTGATGAGTAAAATGAAAGCAAGCTATCCAAATATTGGCGGCGATAGCGTATTGGCGTTAAGTGCCAAAGTTATTATGGGCGAGATGCCTTGGGGCTAATTACTACAGCTTAAATTTATTTATGGCTTTTCAAGCTGCTTGCAGTTTGAAAGGTCTGTTCAACTCTTTGTACAGGCTTCATTTCATGGGGGGAATTCAGCGAGTAATCACGATAGTAATGGCTTTGGCTATGCTTCAAGCATGCAGTACCACTGCCAAAATATCGTCATTAGAACATTACAATAGTTTTAATCTGGAGACTAAATCGATGACCAATCTTGATATTGTAAAAAGTACTTATGAAGGTAAGACCTCAGAAGAAAACGGTAAAAACCTCAAGCGTTATATAACAAACGAAACACAATGGACGGAAGCCGCTGGTTTTCCATATGCCGGAACCTACCAAGGCTTTGATGAAATTGAAAAAAATGTATTTGTACGGTTAGGCAGTGAATGGAATGGTTATAATTTTGCGGTAGAAGACTATGTTGCTGCTGGCGACAAGGTGTTTGCTTATGGTAGCTATAGCGGAACCAATAAAGTCACAGGCAAATTTTTTAAGGCCAGAGTCGCCCATTTATGGATACTCAAAGAGGGTAAGATCATCAGTTTTGAACAATTTGTTGATAGTAAAACCGTTAGCGATGTCATGTAAAAAAGTAGTTTTTTAATAACAACTACAAGTATGTTGTAGGTGCGCTTTTATTTCGTACTCTCGTGCATAAAAAAAGCGTTGCCAATCGGCAACGCTTAAGTTCAACTCTGTAGCACCTAGCACCTAGCACCTAGCACCGATTATTTAGTCAAATAATCCAGCACCACTTGATGATGGTCTTTGGTTTTAAATTTATCGAAAAAGTGCTTTATTGTTCCGTCTTGGCCGATCAAGAAGCTTAAACGGTGAATGCCGTCGTACTCTTTACCCATAAACTTTTTGTAGCCCCATACGCCGAATGCTTCTGCAATCGCGTGATCTTCGTCTGAAAGTAGGTCAAAGTTTAATTCTTTTTTGGTTTCAAAGTTCTTTAATTTTTTTACCGGATCAGGGCTGATACCAACCACGCGGGTATTTAGCTGTGCTAACACAGCTTTTTCATCACGTAAGTTTTCAGCTTGCACGGTGCAACCAGGTGTTGATGCTTTTGGATAAAAGTACACTAATACTTGCTGCTCTTTTAATAGCTCTGCAAGGACGATTGTTTCATCATCTTGGTTTTGTAAGCTAAAAGCGGGGGCTTTGTCGCCGGCTTGTAATGGATTAATTGTGTTCATGCTTTGCTCCTTAGCGAATGCGTCGAAATATGTAATCTACGTTTAGAGTACGCGACAGATCTTCAAATTGGACTTTAAACGTATCAATGTCAACCTCAACAGGAATGTTAAACTCCAGTTCACAGCGCATTTTTGTATCTTTTTCTTCGTCATAGGTATCTGACTTTAAAGAACAAATACTAATGTGGTTGTCGGCAAAAAAGCGGGTAACTTTACTTAACGTGCCAGGTGTATCGATACCTGTATATTCGAGGGTGTAGCCAGCACAAAATTCACTTTGAGTATGACTGGCTGTCCGCTTCATCATAGTGAGTAAGCCCAGCTCCATGCCTTTGAGGGGCAGGGTGTGTTCAATGCGGCTGATTGCCGACATATCACCTGATAACAGCATAATAAATGTAAATTCATTGCCTAAGATGGCAATGCGACTATCAATAATATTACAGTGACAGTCACTGACTAATTGGGTTAATTCACTGACAATACCAGGGCGATCATCGCCAATGGCAGTTAAAACGATCTGATGATTTGAAAAAGCAGTCATGAATTCAAGTACCTAGGTTATATTATTAATAACAATCAGAGTAAGCTAAGCCGGCAATTACCACCACACGGCGGCGAAGTTTAACACAAAACAATCGCTAAACTACAGGCCGAGATAATTAAGCTGTTATTAAAGCACAGTGTTTCTTGTTTTTAGTGGCATGGGAAAGTACCATAGTTAAAATTTTGCATATTGACAGGCTGACACTTACGTTTAGCCGTACCCCAAAGTAACGGGTTTTGCATAAAAACAAGATACGTAAAGTTAATATTGACTTTACACTGAACCAAATCGGCATAACCCACTCATATATTTGTTAAAACAATTAAGGGTATGCTAAGGAGAATTATCTGTGCAGTATTGGATCCCAAAAGCGCTTGCTGTAAGCGTATTGGTTAGCTTGTCAGGATGTGGTGTGTTCACTGACGAAGCGCATCAAAAACGTAATTACCGTGCCAGTGAGCCGGTACAAGTGCCAGGACAATTGGCTCAGCCAGCTTTAGACCCCATTTATAAAATGGATGTGGCGGAATATGACAATAATCCGGATTCAACAAACTATCGTCCCCCAGCACAAGTATTAACTGTGGCAAAAGGCAGTTGGGTTGAAGAAGGTGATAAACAAGCACGCGTTTATTTTGATAAAAACGATGGTATTGTCGATTTAGATGAGTTTATTTGGGATTCTGTGCACGCTGTGTTAGCGGAACACCAAACAAAGGCAATCAAACAAGATAAGTTATTAGGTTCAATAGAAACTGACTGGTATGCCATAATTAAACCTGAAGAAGGTTGGTTATGGGATAGCGATACTGCGGTATCTGAGCAACGTTTTATTTTTACTATTGAAGAAAAGTCACATCAACGCACAGCTTCATTAAGCGCTAAGTTAGCTGAGTATAAAAGTAAAGATGTGCCATTGACACCAGTTTTACAACAGCAGCTAGAAGTGCGTGCACTGAACCAAGTAGTGGCTGAGTTTGATTATCGCTATCGTCAACTTGAAGTTGAAATACGTAAACAACAAGGCATTATTTCGCTGGAAATGGGTTTTGATAATAAAGGCAATGCGGCACTGGTAACTGAACAGGATTACTTTGTAATATTTGATCGTTTCTCAGGATTTCTTGAGCGCCTATCGTTTACGATAGTTGAAATTGATCAAGAACGTGGTTTGATCACGGCTGATTACAACAAACCTGAATCAAGTGTTTGGGATTCAATTTGGGGTGAAGAACTTGCTGAATTGCCGATTGAAAACGGCCAATATCAAATCTTAGTCAGTCGCACCAAAGAAGGTGGTACTAGCTTAACGTGGATGGACGATGAAGGCACAACGTTAGAGCCTGGTACGATGAATGACTTACAACAAGCGTTAGAAAGTGCTCTGCGCCAACGCGGTATTAAAATTTAATAATAAATAATAATAACACCACAAAAAGAGCTTTTGCTCTTTTTGTGGTTTCTACAGGTTGAAAATAATGTCTAATCTAGCTTCCTCTCACCCGCAGTTTGACTTTAAGGTATGGTTTAATTTTTTAGTTCCTTCATTGATTGGCGTCCTCTTATTCATGACTCCAGTGCCAATGGACGGGGCAATGACTATTCCTATCGCTGTTATGGCAAAAGCGGTGCAAGCACATATTACATCGTATGCCGATACGTTGATCACTCTAATTATTTGTACTACAGGTGTTTTATCATTGATTTTCAAGGCTTTTAAGCCTGCGGTATTAATGAAATCTACTATTTTAAAGCATCTTTTTGATGTGCATTGGCTTTGGCTAGTGATCCGCTTATTTGGTATGGCGTTTATTATCTTAACGGTTTTAAGTATTAATAATCCGGATTTTAAATCGACGTTACCAGAGTTTTTAATTCCACTTTTCGATGGTATTACATCAGGAAATACCGGTGGCTTAGTGCTAAAAGATTTATTGCCGGTGTTATTTTCGGTATTTATTTTAGCGGGTTTATTACTGCCTTTATTGTTGAATTTTGGCTTGCTTGAGTTAGTAGGCACATTATTAACTAGAGTAATGCGCCCGTTATTTGGCGTTCCAGGGCGAAGTGCTGTTGATTGTGCAACCTCGTGGCTAGGTGATGGCAGTGTGGGTATTTTAATGACTGCGCGCCAATATGAAGAAAAGCATTATACTCAGCGTGAAGCGGCGATTATCGGTACTACGTTCTCCGCGGTATCAATTACGTTTTGTTTGGTGGTATTAGGCCAAGTAGGGCTGGAAAAATTATTTGCCCCGTTTTATTTAACCGTTTGTTTAGCTGGGGTTGTTGCTGCGCTGATCGTGCCACGTATACCGCCATTGAGCTTTAAAAAAGATATATATATTGATGGAAGTCAGCCTGATAAGCATAAAGAACGCGTGCCACATGGCAAAAATGTGTTCAAACATGCGCTACATGTAGCGCTGCACAAAGCTAAAAACTCACCGGGCTTTGCTGGTACCATAAAAGAAGGTATTCACAACGCATTAGATATGGTGTTTGCAGTATTACCTGTGGTTATGGCTGTGGGCACGTTCGCATTAGTTATTGCTGAATATACGCCGATATTTGCTTATTTAGGCAAACCGTTCATCCCATTTTTAGAGTTATTACAAATCCCAGAAGCAGAAACTGCTGCGCAAACGATCATGGTTGGCTTTGCGGATATGTTTATTCCGTCAATATTAGCTGCTGGCACGATCGAAAGTGATGTTACTCGTTTTATTATTGCGGCAATGAGTGTAACCCAGTTGATTTACATGTCAGAAGTGGGCGCGCTTTTATTGGGTAGTAAAATCCCAGTCAATATATTTGAATTATTTGTAATATTTATTCTCAGAACCTTGATCACGTTACCCGTTATTGCCCTGATGGCACATTGGTTGGTTGGCTGATCCTGCCAGTTGTTAATTTATAAAAAGCCTTGATTAATCAAGGCTTTTTTTTATGGTTGTTAAAGTGGTTTATCAATCAATAAAATTGCTTGATCGGCGGGCAGGGGTTTAGCTTTTAAGAAGCCTTGGCCAAAATCACATTGAGTTTTTTGTAATATGGCGAGTTGCTCTTGAGTTTCAATTCCTTCGGCTACAACATCTAACTTAAGTGATGATGCCAATGACAAAATGGCGTCAACCAATGGCGTGGCGGTGTCTTTAAGGCGGTCAATAAAGCTCTTATCAATTTTTAGCACATGAATTGGCAGTTGGTGTAAGTAACCCAAAGAAGAGTACCCCGTGCCAAAATCATCTAAACATAACTTTACTTTTAATGGCGCTAACCCTTCAATTATCTTAGTTGCTAATTCTAAGTTTTCGATCAAACCTGATTCGGTGATCTCTAAACATAAGGAGCCTAATGCTAGCTCATATTTATTATAAATAGCATGAATTTGTGAGATAAAGTCTATGCTTGCAAAATGTCGTGAGGAAACATTCACTGTCACACGTAAGAAACGTTTACCTTGTTGTTGCCACGCAGCTATTTGTTTTCCTGCCAGATCTAATAAATGCAGGTCGAGATTAATTATTTGCCCGGTGTGTTCTGCTATTGAAATAAAATCATTAGGTGAGACAAAGCCTTTGCGTGGGTGATGCCAACGTACGAGTGCTTCAAAACCGACCACGTTACATTGTTGTATAGCAAAGATCGGCTGATAATATAACTCAAACTCATTATGCTCAATGCCATGCTGTAAATCATTTTCTATATCAGCGTGGCTTTTGAGCTTTTTACGCATGGTGTTATTAAAAAATCTTACTTGGCCACGGCCTGTTGATTTAGCTTCGTACATTGCAGCATCGGCATGCTGTAATAACTGATAGGCTTTGTCGTTTTCGTTTTCACAAAATGCAACGCCAATACTGGTCGAAGCTTGCAGTAAATGGCCATCAATATTAAGTGGCTCCGCGAGGACTTTTTTAATCCGTTTTAGTGCGTCGTTAACTTGGTTTTTGCGACTGATATTTTCCATAAAAATAGCAAACTCATCACCACCGAGTCGTGCGAATGTATCGGTATTTCGTATTGTGCCTTTAATTAACTTACAAATGGCGATTAAAAAGTGATCGCCCACTTCATGTCCTAATGAATCATTGATGCTTTTGAAGCGGTCGAAATCTAGATACAGCAACGCATGATATCGCCCTTTGGGTGTTCGAGTAAGCCGTAAAATGCCGTGCTTAATGCGGTCAATTAGTAAAGAGCGATTAGCAAGCCCAGTTAATTCATCATGCAAAGCGCGATGTTCCAGTGCTTGGCGAGATAGTTGTCTGTCGATGGCCATACTAATTTGGCGGCTGACATACGTCAGTAGGGTGCGGTCATGATCATTATAATGGTGAGTTTTATCGTAACTTTGTACCACGATCACACCGCTTATATGATCGCTTACTTTAAATGGTACACCAAGCCAAGATTCTGACTGGCGACCCACCATTTTAAAGTGGCCATCATTTATATGTTGTTGATATTCTTTTTTATTTAATAGTAAAGGCTGTTCGGAATTTAAAAGATAATAGGATGCAGTATGTTTTAGTTGCTCTTTTGATATCTTTTTATGGGCATTTGAACGTACTCCTTCCTCGACAATGTAAACAATATCGAGAATATCGATATTTTTGTTGTATAGCCCTACCAAAAAGTTATCAGCGCGCAGCAAGTTGGTCATAATGCCATGCAATGCTTCTAAAAAAGTATCCAAATCATTGGCTTGATAGGTTAAATTTGCTATTTGTAAAAGCGTTCCTTCTAGCTTTTGTGCTGCATTTAATTTGCTTACCGTTTGTTGCAAGTTTTCAACGGTGTTGACCTGATTTATTTTAGCACTGAGCAAATGCGCTACGGTGGTTAAAATTTCAAGATGGGCATCACTAAAATAGTTACGTACCGGATGCTCGCAGTCTATAACTCCTAAAACCTGCTGCTTATAAACTAATGGTACGCATAGTTCAGACATTGCAGGGCGTACATCTGCGATATAACGGCTATCAGTACTGACATCACCAATAATGACTGCGCTGCCTGTTGAAGCAACATAACCAGTAATGCCTTGATTAAATGCGATGGTTTTTCGTTCTATGGCATAGTTACTATTAGCAGGAGACACTCCCATTGATGCGACTTCATGCAAGGTTGTAGCACTTTCATCGGCAATATAAATAACACAATCAACAAAACCTAGCCGTTTAACTACTTCAGTGGTGACATAGTTGAATAGTTCATCGAGTTTATCTAACTGTAATAAGCTTGATGAAAACTGATTAATAATACTCAGTTGCTCGGTTTTAGCATCAAGCGCTGAAGATAACTCTACTTTATTCTGCATATGCCACGCGTGAATATACCGTTTTGTGTCATTAATGAATCTATAGATTAACGGAATGTTAACGTTTAGACAAAGAATAAATAAAATTAGCAAGATATGTACGTAAAGGAAAACGCACGCCAAACTATTGATGATTCAGTGCTTTCATTCTATCCGTTGATAAAAAGCATCAGTAAAAACCGCAATAAAATCTTTACTCAGATAGGGCATATGCATATGATCAACTAAATTCAGCCGAGGAAACAAGTAATGACAAAGCAAGCCTTCGACACTCAGTCAATGTTAACTATCACTCGCCCAGATGATTGGCATGTTCATTTACGTGATGGGGATCAATTAAAAGATACAGTGCGTGATATTAGCCGTTATATGGGACGCGCTATTATTATGCCAAACTTAGTTCCTCCGGCAACCTGTACTGAAACGGCTTTAGCGTATCGCGACCGTATTATGGCGGCTGGACCACAAGGAAATTTTGAGCCTCTGATGGTGCTTTATCTAACTGATAACACGAGCGCGGATGAAATCAAAAAAGCGCATGCCACTGGTAAAATCGTTGCCGGTAAAGTGTATCCAGCAGGTGCGACAACAAATTCTGATTCTGGTGTAACATCAATTAAAAAGATTTACCCAGCATTAAAAGCCATGCAAGAAGTTGGTATGTTATTGCTGATCCATGGTGAAGTGACAGATTCATCGATTGATATATTCGATCGTGAAAAAGTATTTCTAGAGACAATTTTAATTGATGTGGTACAAGACTTCCCAGATTTAAAAATTGTGCTTGAACATATCACCACGAAAGATGCCGTTGATTTTGTAAATAATGCTTCTGATAATGTGGCTGCAACCATTACGGCACATCATTTATTGTATAACCGCAATCATATGCTAGCGGGGGGGATCCGCCCACATTATTACTGTTTACCAATATTAAAACGTAATACACACCAACAAGCACTTATTAGTGCTGCGACCAGTGGCAGTGCTAAGTTCTTTTTAGGTACTGATTCGGCGCCGCATTATAAAGATAAAAAAGAAGCCGCATGTGGGTGTGCCGGAGCATACACCGCTCATGCTGCACTTGAGTTATACGCGGAAGCATTTGAAGAAGCCGGTGCGCTTGATAAGCTAGAAGGCTTTGCAAGTCATTTTGGTCCAGACTTTTATGGTTTAGCACGTAATACAGATACAGTTACACTTCTAAAGCAACCATGGACAGTGCCAGCAAGTTACCCATTAGGAAATGATCACGTGGTGCCAATTAAAGCCGAAAGCACAATTGATTGGCTGATTAAATAACCATAAAGTCAGTAAAGCACAGCTAAGAAAGGTGTGCTTTTTGTATTAAAATTAATCACTTGAACAGTTTTATTGAGTTGATGTTAAAAGCATTAAAATAATTCTCAATTAATAGAGCTAAAACAATTATATTGTGTTAACCTTAACTTGCTTTGAGTTTTTGCGTATTGAATTTTTTGGTTAATGTGCGGCGTGTAAGGTTTCCGGTTAATGGTTATTACTTCTTCCTGTACTTTATCCCAGCGATTTATTGGGCATTCACTCAGGGAGGATATAGCCAATCTGGCTGAATTTTAATTATTGACTTACAGGAAAATTTGGTATGTCAAACACGGTTACTGGTAAAGTTAAGTTCTTCAACGAAGCTAAAGGCTTCGGTTTTATTGAACAAGAAAATGGTCCTGACGTATTCGTACATTTCAGCGCTATTACAGGCTCAGGTTTTCGCACTCTAAGCGAAGGCCAACAAGTGTCTTTCGGCATCAAGCAAGGCCAAAAAGGCCCTGAAGCTGAGAACGTAGAACTAGCATAATTTTTATTATGTGAACCTAGGTTCAACTTGGTGAAACAGGACTCTGTTTCACCATAATTCCCCCTCATCAAATTCTTTTTTAAAATAAACCTTTTACCGCTACTTTTTTAAATTCAATAAATATACACTAAATTCTGAATGCTATTTCACTAGACCAAATGCTGCTCAATACAAGCGGTGTACATATTTGCGTCCCTCAATAAACTTTTTATACCAACTGTATATAGTTAGTCAGCTACTCAACACCAATAAAGATGATGTTTTTAATTAAATTAGTATTTAATTAGATAGTGCTATTTTGCCTCTGATTGCTCATACATAAGTTCGGCACGTTAGTAATCGGTATAAATAGGAACAGGGGATATCGCCTCAACATGTTTAATGTGATTATTTCTAATATCTTGATAACACTGGCAGTGACTCTTTGAGTCTTACAGAGAAAACGGGTATTACTTTAGGCCTTAATCATACGCCACGCTTTCCTTTAAAAGGTCCAGTTGCTAATTTTTATATGCGATATATCCTAGGTTTGGCTGCATAAAAAGGCTTTTTTACTGAATGATTACGCTTATTCGAAATAATTATGAACTTTTTTTAACCCTCTTAGATTACACATAAAATGTTACATTTATGTTTTGTATTTCATGGCTGACGGTAGAACTGTTGTTAGGTAGCGGCTTTCATCCCAGCTGAAAACTCAGTGGTGTTGCATTTATGTTAATCCTTTGTTTTTTGTGTTTTAGTTTGCAATGATTGAATTAATTTATTTCGATCTAATTCCAAACATCAAGTTGACAGCATGCATTGCATTTAGCATTATTGGAGGGTTGATATCTATTAAAAGATATCAGGGTTGTCTCCTTCGGGAGGTAATTAAATTATAAAAGTAACATTACTTAATTGGTTGGGAACTATGTCTGTTAAAATCAGAAAGAGTCTTGTAGCAACTGCGTTGGTTGGCGCTTTTGCATTCGCAAGCAGCAATGTGATTGCAGATCCTTTGAATGACGTGCAAAAAGCAGGTCTACAAATTCAAACGGCTGCGGTTAAGTCTCAAACTAAAATTGACAATGTATATGGTCAAACTCAAGAGCTATTAGCTGAGTACCGTAGCGTTGTTGATGAATCTGAGCTATTGAAAGTATACAACGATCACGTTGCACGTTTGGTCGCTGACCAAAATGCACAAATTGAATCGTTTGACCGTCAAATTGCTACGATCGACAACACAAAACAAAACGTTGTGCCTTTGATGTATCGCATGATCGATACGCTCGAGCAATTCATCAAAGCGGACGTTCCGTTTAACAGTGACAATCGTTTGGCGCGTGTTGAAAGATTACGTGAAACAATGGTTTCTTCTTCTGTAACGACTTCAGAGAAGTTCCGTCAAGTATTAGAAGCATACACAATTGAAGCTGCATACAGCTCTTTAGTTGCTGCTTCACAAGGTACTTTAGAAGTTGATGGCAAGAGCATTAACGTTGATTTCGGCCAACTTGGTCGTATCACATACGTTGCTCAATCGTTTGACTTAAAACACGCATGGGTATGGGATAACAACACTAAACAGTGGAAAGAATTAGGTGATGAATACCTAAAACCTGTTAAAGAAGTTATTCGTATGGCGCGTAAGCAAGCGACATTAGAACTTGTTAAACTACCAATCTTTGGCGCGGAGTAATCAATAATGAAGAAACTATTTAAAGGTTTTGCTGTTGCAGCAGTACTATCTGTTTCTGCAGGTACCGCGCTTAATGCACATGCAAATACTTCTGCTTTAGATAAAATTCTTGAGCAAGTAAAGCAAGAGCGTATCTCTGAAGGCAAAATCAATAAGCAACGTGAACAAGAGTTCTTATCAGATCGTGCTGATAAGCAAGCGTTACTTAATAAAGCAAAAAGCCAATTAGCGGCTGAAAAGTCACGTGGTGATAGCTTAACAAAGCAATATGCACAAAACGAAACTACCTTAGCTGAGAAAGAGGCTGCTCTTCAAAGTGCACAAGGTACGTTAGGTGAAATGTTTGGTGTTGTACGTCGTGCTGCGCAAGATGCAATCGGTTCAATCGAAGCATCTCTTGTTTCTGCTGAAAAGCCTGGCCGTGCTGAAATCTTACGTTCATTAGCTGCTGCTAAAGAGTTACCAACAGTTCGTGAACTTGAAGAGCTTTGGATAGCGCTACAAACTGAAATGACTGAGTCAGCTAAAGTTTCTACTTTTGAAACTGAAGTTGCAGGTCTTGACGGTAACGCAACAGTTAAGAAAGTAACCCGTATCGGTAACTTCAACTTAGTAACAGACGATGGCTACTTAATCTATTCGCCTGAAACTAAATCGATTCAGCCTTTAGGTAAACAACCTGATGGTTATATCCTTGCTGGTATTAAAGACTTAGAAAATACGTCTTCTGATAACTATGCTGGTGTATATGTGGATCCGACTCGTGGTGCTATCTTACGTATCAATACACAAAAAGCGACACTTGATGAATACTTCCACCAAGGTGGCGTAGTTGGTTACATCATCACTGCGTTATTAGGTTTAGGTATCTTAATCACACTAGTACGCTTTATTGACCTTACTCTTACTCGTAGTAAGATTAATAGTCAGCTTAAAAACGTGTCTACACCGAATACAAATAACCCATTGGGTCGTATTCTTAAAGTGTACCATGACAACAAAACGCAAGATGTTGAAAACCTTGAGCTTAAACTTGATGAAGCGATTCTTCGTGAAACGCCACGCATTGAAGCTGGTATCAATATCATTAAAATCCTTGCTGCAATCGCGCCGTTACTTGGTCTACTAGGTACGGTAATCGGTATGATCTTAACGTTCCAAACAATCACATTGTTCGGTACAGGTGATCCGAAGATCATGGCAGGTAACATCTCTCTAGCACTTGTAACTACTGCGCTAGGTCTAATAGCTGCATTACCACTTATTCTTCTTCACGCTGTTGTTGCGGGTCGTAGTAAGTCGGTATTACACATCCTCGATGAGCAAAGCGCAGGTATTATTGCTACTCACGCGGAGAAGGAGAAAGCCTAATGCTAGTCCTGATGGAGATCTGGGAATCTATCAGGGATTTTGTTGGCACAGGCGGCCAGGTTTTATACGTGGTCGCGATAGCACTCTTTCTTATGTGGGTTTTAATGATTGAGCGCTATTGGTTCCTACTTGCAGAATTTCCTCGTTTATCGTCGGAAATTGTAGCAAAGTGGGATGCCCGCCAAGACACTACGTCTTGGTACGCACACAGAATCCGTGAAGCATGGATTTCTGAAGCGTCTGAAAAATTAGATCAGCGTATGTTGTTGATTAAAACATTAGTAGCTGTTTGTCCTTTAATTGGCTTACTTGGTACAGTAACAGGCATGATCGCGGTTTTTGAAACCATGGCAAGCCAAGGTACAGGTAATGCACGTTTAATGGCATCAGGTATTTCAATGGCAACAATCCCAACAATGGCTGGAATGGTTGCGGCATTATCTGGAGTATTCTTTAGCTCACGCCTTGAGGCAAGAGCGAGAATGGTGAAAGCCAAGCTTGTTGATAGTATGCCTCATCACTAGAGAGAGAATTAAATATGGCACGTAAACAACGTTTTCGTGAAGAAGAAGATGCAACGGTAGATATGACACCGATGCTTGACATCGTATTTATCATGCTTATTTTCTTTATCGTAACTACATCGTTCGTTAAAGAGGCTGGTATCGAGGTCAATAAACCAAAAGCGGCCCAAGCTACGAAGCAAAAAAATGCTAACATTTTTATTGCAATTCGTGACAACGGCGAAATCTGGATTGATAAACAGCAAGTTGATGTTGAACGTGTTTCAGCAAAAATCGAAAGTTTATTAGCAGAACAACCTACTGAAGTTGTAATTTTGCAAGCTGATAAAGATGCAAAACACGGCGTAGTGGTTAAAGTTATGGACCAGATCAAAGCGACGGGCGACAACCTGAGAATTTCAATAGCTGGAGATCAGTAATGATTCGTTTTCTGTTTTCACTGATTGCAGGTGGGGCAGTTACTTTCGGCTTGTTCTACTTCATGGCCTTCCTCATCTCTGGTGGGGCTGACCGTAATACGGAACAAAAAGAGCAGATCATAGTCGAAATTATGACGAATCCGCCTGAATCTAAGGTGCAGGAACGGAAGCGAGTACCGCCTCCGCCGCCTCCACCGCCAAAGCAGCCGCCTAAACCGCAGCCGCCACAGCCGGAAAATAACAACCCAAATCCAGGTGCTATGTCATTTAACATGCCAAGCATTGATGTGGGAAGTTCGGCAGGTGGTCTAAGTGGTCCAGGGGCATTCGGACGAGACGGTGATGCGACACCAATCGTTCGTATTGAACCAAAATATCCAACACAAGCAGCACGTGATGGCAAAGAAGGTTGGGTACAACTTTCATTCTCAATCGATGAATTGGGTGGGGTTACTGATGTTGAAGTAATTGACGCAGACCCTAAACGTATTTTCGATAGAGAAGCTAAACGCGCCTTGAGCAAGTGGAAATACCGTCCTAAAATTATTGACGGTAAGCCACAAAAGCAAGTTGGTTTACAAGTTCAGCTAGACTTTAAAATTAACCAAGGCAATTAAGGAGGCAAGTAATGAGAAATTTATCTAAAGTAACAGCACTTGCGGTACTTATGTCTTTCTCGGGTGCAGTATTTACTGCACCGGTTCTAGCAGCGCCAGATCCCGCGAAAATTGAAGCGCGGAAGAAAGCAAAAACTAGGATCATGGGTGAGCGCACTGGTAAAAAAGTTATAAAAGCGTTTGACTTGTATAACGAAGAAAAGCTTGATGAAGCTATCGCCATGTTGAAAGAAATCGATGCTTCTGATGATTTCGACAAAGCAACCGTTAACCGCTATTTAGGTAGCATGTATGGCCAGAAAGAGCAGTACAAAACTGCGATTGGTTACTTAAAATTAGCTGTTGCCCCTGATGTGTTAAACTTTGCCGATCAAGAACAAAGTTTAAAAACATTAGGCGATATGTATGCTGGTACTGAGCAGTATGAAAAAGCCAAAGATGCTTATGTTGCATGGATGGACTTTACTGGTGAAGAAGATGCAACGGTTTATACTCGTATAGCCCAAGCTAACTATCAGTTAGGTAAATTCCGTGATGTTTTTACACCAGCTGAGAAAGCAATTAAACTTCAAAAAGAGCCTAACAAAGGCCCTTACCAATTAAAATTAGGTTCTTACTTTGAGCTTAAAGACTATAAAAATATGGTCAAAGTTGGTGAAGAAATTGTTCGTATCTGGCCAGATGATAAAAAAGCATGGGTAAGCTTAGGTAAATACTACCTTCAGACGGAAGACTATAAAACTGGTCTTGCAACGATGGAAGTAGCTTACAAAAATGGTTATTTTGAAACTGAAGTTGATTATAAAGTTTTGTCTAACTTTTATTCATTGAATGAAATTCCTTATAAAGCCGCTAAGGTTTTAGAGAAGTCTATCAATGATAAAATTGTTAAGCGTAATAAACAAAATATCAGCGCAGTAGCCAGTAACTATCATCGCTCAAAAGATATTGAAAAAGCAGCTAAGTACTATGAAGAAGCGGCTAAATTTGATGACGATGCTGAGCTTTATCGCAAAGCAGGTTCATTACTTTTACAATCGCAAAATTATAGTGCTGCCGTTGTTCGTTTGAACAAGGCGCTTGAATTAGGTTCTGATAAGACAGGAACTATTTATTCAGATTTAGCGGAAGCTTATTACTATCAAGAAAAGTATAAGCAAGCTTATGCTGCAATTACTAAAGCAATGGATGACCCTCGCACGCGTAAGTTTGCAAAAGGTTGGTCTGTATTTATTAAAGATAAAGCCGCTCGCAACGGTGTTAAGATTTAACTTTAATTCGCTATAGCAATTTATAAAAAGCCCCTATGGGGCTTTTTTTATTGGATTAACTCATGATAAAACACCTAATATGGATATGCTTCTCAGCACTTTTCTTGAGCGCATGTGGTGATACGAATAATCAGTATCAAAGTAAAGAGCAAGCTCAGCAAGCATTGCAAACACTAAATCAATTTTTAAGACCAACAGGTGAAATTAAACAAGTTAACGAGCAACAGTTTCCATTTAGTGATGCATATTTGAAAGAGCGTCACAGCATATATCAAGCCATGCAAACCTTAGACTTCACTCCTGTCGCGCAGAGTTCATTGGATTATCTTATTATTGCAGAGCGTTTTCCGGAGCGTTATTTTACATGGCCGGTGTATATTCCTGTGCTTGATAATATGCTTGCCTATAACCAACAACACGACATTACTGCAAACATAAACAATTGGCTCAGTTTTACTCAGCAGCAGTTGGTGCTTGCTAAAGAGAGTAAACTTAGACTCAACTCAATTGAGCTTAATGCGTTACAAACGCAGGTAACTAAGAATCTTACTCGCGTTGATCTTCCAGCAAACCTTAAACACACTCTCAACGAGTTTAATGAGTATTTAGCGCTCTATACACCCCGTGGAAGTGTTGGTTTACATGGCTTATCAAATGGTGGGTCTTGGTATCAAAGTAAGTTAAATTACTTCTCAGGCACTACTAAAGCACCAATAAATTGGCTAGTTGCAGTGCAATCTCAGTTGAAGGAAATGCAGCAAGGGGCATACTCTATGCGTTTTGCAGTTGATCATCAGCACTCAGTCCTTGAGCAGCGTTTTGCATTGTCTAAAGATAAGCAAGTTGGCTTTGATTGGGCGCAAAATTACTTGAGCTTAAGGGGTTATGCAGGGCAAGCTGCAACACATATAAGTAATCAAGAGCGTACTTTCTGGTTAGCTATGATGGAAACCGATCTTGGCATCCATTACCATGCTTGGACTGTGCAACAAGCGAAAGTTAATTTACTGAAACGATTAAAAATGACGCCACAACAAGTCGATTATTTAGTGGCTGATATCATTTTTTATCCGGCGCAAAGTTTTGCGTTCGCAACACTTTTAACAACTTCATAAGCTCGCTTGCTGATTTTTATGATCTTGGCTCGCAGTTGCCGCAGCGCTGCGCTGTTGGATCGGCATTTAGCCGTTGCGAGTCAATTTTTTCTTCACAGTCACAGCAATAACCATATTGGCCGATATCGATTTGGCAGACTGCCGCTTCAAGTTGTTCTAAGCGTACTATGATATCTTTATATTCAGTGCCAAGTTGCTTCTGCGTAAGCTCTAACCATTGTTCAGGGTTATTTTTGCGCAAGGTTTCAGCTAGCGAGTGATGCAGTAGGTTACATGAACTTGATAGTGTCGTAAGCAAGCACAGCCTTACTTGCTCTAACTCTGTATTAAGTTGTTGAAGGTGATATTGAGCATTGATCATTGTCATTGTCCTCGTTGAGCAATGCTGCAGTATTCATTAATTTAAAAAAGCCGACTATGATGTGTGTCAAATTAAGGTGCGATAGCGTATTTTTTCAAAACATCGGCAACATCTTCTTTTGTTTTAAGGCGTCTGATCTCATCGAACAAAATATCGGCCTGGCTATATTGGCGTTTTAAATAGCCCAGCCACTGCTTAGTACGAGAAGCAAAATATTTTTCATCTTTCGCGGGGTCATGATGTATGGCTGAATGGATCAGATGATAGAGAATATGCTCCCACTTTAAGCCAACATAGTGCTCATCATTAAAGTGTGCTTTTATTTTGCGTGCTAAATCAGGATGCGACAGTGCACCGCGACCAAGCATTAAGTCTTTACAACTACTACGTTGCTGGCAAAGTAGTGCATCTTCTACTTGCCAAATTTCACCATTTGCGACTACTGCGATGTTTTTATCTTTGATCAGTGGTGGAATTTTCTCCCAATAAGCGGGCGGGTTATAACCGTCTCGCTTTGTACGGGCATGTATAGCAATACTATTGGCACCGGCACTAACAACGGCATCAACAATTTCTTGACTGTTACTGTCATCATCAAAACCTAAACGAATTTTAGCGCTTACTTGATGCTCGCTTGGCACGGCATCACGGACTGCTTTAATGATTTCATACATGTGTTCAGGGTCTTTTAACAGCACAGCGCCACCTTTACTGCGATTGACTGTTTTCGCAGGGCAACCAAAATTAAGATCAACGCCGTGAGAGCCAAGCTCAATTACCCTGACAGCGTTTTCAGCTAATGCGTGTGCGACTTGGCCAAGTAATTGGATACGCACAGGAGTGCCAGAACGCGTTAAACCGTTATTATTTAGCTCTGGGCAATAGCGATGAAATACTTTATCAGGCAAGCAGGCATCGATAACACGTACAAATTCAGTGACGCATAAATCAAAACCACCAATTTCGGTGAGTAGTTGGCGCATTTTAAAATCGACAACCCCTTCCATAGGCGCTAAAACTAATTTCATGATAGGGGCACTTTGACTTGATAAAAGGAGACGTAGTTTACCTGTAAATATAACATTGATAAATGCCAATTTTACTCCCATAGTTAACTTCAATTGTTCACTCTTTTGTAGCGTTATTGTAACTAACAAATAAAAAGTTGCGATTAAGTGAAATATTATTTTTGTAGTAAGGTCTACTTAGTACACCCCTTACATGTTTAGAGAGAGTCATAAAATGAATACACTTAAAAAAAATTCAATTGCGTTAACATTAGGCGCGGTAGTTGTAGGCAGCACAAGTTTTATTTCTGCAGATGTTCAAGCGAATCCATTTGAATTTCAACAAATGGTAACGGGCTACCAAGTCGATGCTACAGAAGGTAAATGTGGCGAAGGTAAATGCGGTGGAGATGCTAAAACTAAAGACGACAAAGCTAAAAAAGAAGGTAAGTGCGGCGAAGGCAAATGTGGTGGCGATGCCAAACACGACAAAGCTAAAAAAGAAGGTAAGTGCGGCGAAGGCAAATGCGGTGGCGATGCTAAACATCACAAAGCTAACAAAGAAGGCAAATGCGGTGGCGATGCTAAACACGATAAAGCTAAAAAAGAAGGTAAGTGCGGCGAAGGCAAGTGTGGTGGCGACGCTAAAAACGACAAAGCTAACAAAGAAGGCAAATGCGGTAGCCATTAATTAGATAAGTTATGAAACCTGCACTTTAGTTAAGTAGTTTGTTTATAAAAGGGCCGCATTGTGGCCCTTTTAAATGAAGGAGTGGATATGACTGTATCTAGTAACAGTGAATTTGGCATGGTAGGGCTTGGGCTGCGCAGAGAAATGCTCGATGAATTATTGACGCAGATACCAAAGCAAATTGATTTTATGGAAGTGGCGCCTGAGAACTGGTTAAAACTCGGTGGTCGCTTTGCTAAGCAGTTTAAGTCACTGACCGATACAAGTAATTTTGTCTGTCATGGCTTGTCATTGTCGATCGGCTCACCTGAACCGTTAGATATTGAATTTGTTAAATCCTTAAAAGTCTTTTTCAAAGCACATAACGTTAAGCTTTTTAGTGAGCACCTTAGTTATTGTTCCGGCAACGGCCACATGTATGATCTGATGCCGATCCCATTTACTGAAGCTGCGATTGCCCATGTTGTTGGGCGGATAAAACAGGTGCAAGATATTCTCGAACAGCAAATAGCTATCGAAAATGTGTCTTATTATGCCGCACCTGGTCAGCAAATGAGCGAGTTAGAATTTACCACTGAAATATTACAGCAAGCTGATTGTAAGTTATTACTCGATGTAAATAATATTTATGTGAATTCGATAAATCATGGTTATGATGCAGAGCATTTTTTAGCTAGCTTGCCATCGCAACGTATAGCGTATGGTCATGTCGCAGGGCATTTCAACGAGGCGGATGATTTACTTATTGATACTCACGGTGCTGACGTGATTGACCCTGTTTGGCAATTACTTGACCGTGCTTATCAACATCATGGGGTGTTTGCGACTTTATTGGAACGTGATTTTAATATTCCAGCTATCGCTGAGCTTACCAAAGAGCTGGATATAATTCATCAACTACAAGCCAAGCACGCAATAATACAGCGAAAAGAAAGTGCCTGATATGAATTTTATTGAAACCCAACAAGCGTTTATGGCGCATATTCGAGCGCCAGATACACAACCAAAGCCCGATGACATTGAAGAACGTCGTATGGCGATCTACCGTGATTTATTTTTCAATAATATCAATGGCTTTATTTCCTCAGCATTTCCGGTTCTGAAAACACTCTACAGCGATAACAATTGGTTAAGATTAGTTCGCCAATTTTTTGCTGAACACGATTGTCAATCACCTTATTTTTTGGATATTGCTGGTGAGTTTATTGCGTATTTAAGTAGTGATTACCAATTGCAAGAAATTGATCCCCCCTTTATGCTTGAGCTTGCTCATTATGAATGGATTGAGCTTGATGTCTCGGTTGCGCATGCGGATCCAACTGATTGCATCATTAATGCACCGCTGAGTAATGTGCCTCTTTATATGAGTAGTTGCGCGCGAAATTTAAGTTATCAGTTTGCTGTACAGCATATTAGTGTTGATTTTCAACCACAGCAGCCTAGTGAACAGCCTCATTATTTTGTGGTGTATCGCGATACCGACGACGAAGTACAATTTCTTGCTACCAATGCAATGACCGCATTATTACTGGCGATTATAGATACAACACCGAGTATCAAATTAGCTTCGTTGGTGGAGCAAGTTGCTTTACAAGCGCCGCAATTTACTACAGAACAGCTTGTGCAAGGTGCTACAGCAACATTACATGCAATGGCGGAGCGTGGCGTTATCGTGACAAAAAATCACCCTTAAAGTCTTTATTGATTATTTTACATCGTCTATTATGTGCGCCTTAATTCGTCGCGCTTAATAAAAGGTAGTACCTATGTCAGAAGATAAAGATTTTAAAGATCCGTTTAATGCAATGTATTTTCTTGCATTCTTAGCTGTGTTTGCAGGAATTGGCTGTTTAAATGCAATCCTAGGCTGGATCACCACAGTCTCTTAATTTAGCACTGCTAAATTATAATAAGGCTGTATATAGTGCAGTCTTATTACTTAATTATTTAACTTCTTACCGACAACTCATTTTTGTGATGTTATAATTGTCTGCTTTGTAATATTACAGATAAAACAGTTTAAATTATGACTCAAGTAACTCCATCTATCATTAAAGATAGCATAACTACTATTGCAGATTACCCTAAAGCAGGCATTATGTTCCGTGATGTAACTACGCTAATGGCTAATCCCGCTGCATTTCAAGCAACAATTAATGCATTTATTTCAGCTTATAAAGATCAAGGTTTTACCAAGATTATAGGTACTGAATCACGTGGTTTTATCTTCGGTGCACCGCTTTCATATGCATTAGGTATTCCTTTTATTCCAGTGCGTAAACCGGGTAAACTGCCACGTGCAGTGATCTCTCAAGATTACCAGCTAGAATATGGTGAAGATGTATTAGAGCTGCATACAGATGCCATTGTCCCAGGTGACAAAGTGCTTTTAGTAGATGACTTGTTGGCAACCGGCGGTACCATTGAAGCGACCGCTAAATTAGTCAATAAGTTGGGTGGTCATGCGACAGATGCAGCATTTGTAGTCTCTTTACCAGAACTAGGTGGCGAGCAACGCATTGCAAAAATGGGGATTAAAATCCTGAAATTGGTTGAATTCGAAGGCGAATAATTAATGAGTTATCAAGTCCTAGCGAGAAAATGGCGTCCACAGACCTTTCATGAATTGGTCGGTCAGTCCCATGTGAAACAAGCGCTTATTAATGCTTTAACACAAAACAGACTGCATCACGCTTATTTGTTCACTGGGACTCGCGGGGTGGGTAAAACCACCATCGCACGTATTTTTGCAAAAAGCTTAAATTGTGATGAAGGCATTTCGGCGCAACCTTGTGGCAAGTGTAGCAGCTGTATAGATATCGAAACTGGTCGTTATATTGACTTACTTGAGATAGATGCCGCATCGCGCACTAAAGTTGAAGATACCCGTGAGATATTGGATAACGTGCAGTACGCGCCAACTCGCGGTCGCTACAAAGTGTACCTGATCGATGAAGTACACATGCTTTCAAAGCATAGTTTTAATGCATTATTAAAAACCTTGGAAGAGCCGCCTGAGCACGTTAAGTTTTTATTAGCGACGACGGATCCACAGAAACTGCCTGTCACCATTTTATCGCGTTGTTTGCAGTTTAATCTTAATGCGTTATCGCAACCTGAAATACTCCAACAACTTGAATATGTGTTAGGCGAAGAAAAATTAAGTTTTGAAACTCAAGCCCTGCAAATTATCGCCAAAGCTGCTGATGGCAGTATGCGTGATGCATTGAGTTTAACTGATCAAGCGATTGCTCAAACGAATGGTGATATTAAGCATCAAGCGGTGCAAGCAATGCTAGGGTTGATGGACAACCATTATAGCCAGCATTTGCTGGTTGCATTATTAGCCCAAGACGGCCATGCATTGATGGCGCAAATCGAGCAAGTTGCCACCCAAAACCCAAATTATATTGCTTTGTTAGATGATCTAATTGGCCTTACACATTTAGCACAATTAACCCAATTAGTGCCCGATGCCGCCAAGTTAGATGAATATAATCGCGAGTTTATTAATGAAGTAGCAAAGAGCTGCGATTCACAACAAATCCAAATTTATTATCAATTACTGCTTAATGGCAAAAAAGACTTACAATGGGCGCCAGAGCCTCGTTTAGGTTTTGAAATGGTTATGCTGCGTTTACTGGCATTTCAACCAGTTGATAGCCAAATTCTTGCAAGTACTGCGGCGCAGGCACCAGCGGCCGATAACAACCGGTCTCGCTCAGCAGCATTGAGAGATATTCTCAATAAAAATAAGCCTGCAACACCACAGCCTGTTGATAACCAAGTATCATTGCCTCAAGCTGCACCGGTACAAGCGACCGAGAGTGCGCCTGAACAAGTCGTTGCAACAACTGAACAATCTGTAACCGGTGAGCAAACAGCACATGTCGATACGCAGCCAACTGTTACCACTGCACCACATACAAATTCGGGAATTATGCACGAAGCCGCGCATGGTAATGAGCATGATTCAGATGCTGAGCTTGAGCAACAATTAGTATCCCAATATGATGAGGTAATGAATAACGCAGTGGAGCAGGGCTTTCATAGTGGCTTTGAGCATGCGCCAGGACAATCTTTGCCTGAGCATCAATATAGCGTAGAGCAAACCGCTCCAGCACAAAATAACAGCTCATTCTCTGACTATTCAGATACCACAGATATTAGCCAAAAAGAAGCACAAGCGCAGTCCGCAATTGCACGTATTTTACGAGATAGAAATATTTCTGGTGCAGGTACGCTCTCTGGTGGTAAAACACCTGTGGCGCCATCAACGAATAAACCAGCTGCGGTTGAGCGCGGTACTGCGGTAAAAAAGTCACAGCCCCAGATAACGGGGGCAAGTAGTCAGCCTGAGACTGATGGTTACACGCCGAATATCGCCCCAAATAAGCGTGTGAAACCTGACTTTAAAGAAAAACATCAGACTATTACTGAGAATTTAGCACCGGAATTGCTAGAGCAAATTAATCCACAAAAAGTAGTTGCTGCACCTGAGCCTGAAATAAACATTCAAATACCGGATGATTTTCATAGCCCGATCAGCGATATTCGTTTTGCACATCAACAAGATGAGTGGGCATACTTAATTAAGCGGATGGGACTTGGCGGGCGGATGCGTCAATTTGCTTTGCATTCAATTTATTCAAAGCAACAACAACAGCTGCACTTAGAAGTGGATGAATCGCAAAAACATCTCGATACCCCGATGTTAAGGCAAAAGCTTAGTGCAGCGCTGGCCAGTATTTACGGGCATAATGTTGAGCTGACAATCAATTTTGCCCCTGGGGTGATAGATTCGCCTTACTTAATTCAGCAAAAGATCGATGCAGGGCGCCATCAGCAAGCAATCGATGTGATCAACGGTGATGAAAATATCGTACAGTTACAGCAGCTATTTTCTGCAATTATCGATGAAAACAGTATTCAGGCATTGTAATTCATTGCAATAGCCCTTATCTTCATGGCAATTAGAAATAGAAAGAGAGAAAGTTATGTTTAAAGGTGGAATGGGTAACATGATGAAGCAAGCGCAGCAAATGCAAGAGCGCATGCAAAAAGCCCAAGACGAAATTGCTCACTTAGAAGTGGTTGGTGAAGCCGGTGCCGGTTTAGTTAAAGTAACCATGCTTGGTAACCACAATGTTCGCCGTGTTGAACTTGACGAAAGTTTGATGGAAGACGAAAAAGACCTTATTGAAGACTTACTTGCCGCTGCGTGTAATGACGCAGTACGCCGTGTAGCAGAAGAAACACAAGAGCGTATGGGTAAAGTAACTGGCGGTATGCAATTACCACCAGGTATGAAAATGCCGTTTTAAGATAAAACATGCAACTTTCAGAGAGTTTAAACCAGCTGATCGAAGCACTACGCTGTCAGCCGGGCATAGGCCCAAAGTCAGCGCAGCGCATCGCGTTTCATCTGCTTGAGCGCGACCGTAAAGGGGGCACTCAACTTGGTAATGCACTTATCAAGGCGATGACTGCAATAGGACACTGTCAATCGTGTCGTACTTTTGCAGAGCAGCCGCAGTGTGAAATCTGTTTAAGCCCCAAACGCCAAGATAGCGGAATTTTATGTGTGGTTGAATCACCTACCGATGTGTTGGCGATTGAACAAACTGGCCAGTATAAAGGTTTGTACTTTGTATTGATGGGACATTTATCACCTATCGATGGTATTGGTCCAAATGAAATTGGCCTTGATATTCTTGAAAGTAAGTTGCAACAAGGTGGGATAAACGAGGTTATATTAGCGACCAACCCTACCGTTGAGGGGGAAACTACAGCGCATTATATTGCCCAGCTTTGTCACCGCTATAAAGTTGATGCATCGCGGATAGCCCATGGTATTCCGGTCGGTGGCGAACTTGATTTGCTCGATGGCATGACATTAATGCATGCATTTAGTGGCCGACGAGTGGTTAGTCAAAATTAGCTCTTAGAAGCGCATTAATTTAAAACCTGCATTAACGTCTGTTATGCAGGTTTTTTGTTTTTATACCTTGGCGGTAAAAGTTTGATCGTAATTTATCCAATAACTGGGTAATCTATTTTTAGTAGCTGGAGTCTTTTTTTCACCAGTTTGGTTAATTTGTAAGGATCACAATGCAAGATAATAAAAAACATCAGCGTGCTTTACTAAAGAGTAAGCGCTTTCTACCGCTTTTTGTCACCCAGTTTTTCTCTGCGTTAAATGATAATATTTATAAACAAGCGGTGCTACTGTTATTGATTTTTCAAACGGCAAATGTTGCCGATGGCGCTTTTTATGCTAACTTAGCGGCAGGCTTATTTATTCTACCGTTCTTTTTATTTTCAGGGATGGCGGGACAAATTGCTGAAAAAAAGGAAAAGTCAAAATTAATCCGCACCGTAAAACTTGCCGAAATTCCGATTATGCTAGTAGGCGCTGTGGCCATTTCAACGCAATCTGTTTGGTTGATGTTAACCACGGTATTCTTAACAGGGTTACAAAGTACCTTTTTTGGCCCGCTAAAATATTCCATTTTACCGCAGCACGTGGCAGCCGATGAATTAACCAAAGCCAATGGCCTTGTTGAATCTGCGACATTTGTGGCTATATTGATTGGCACAACGTTTGGCACGTATTACATTACCCAAACAGTGGGGCCAACGGTCATCTGTGTGGCAATTATAAGCCTGGCGATTATTGGTTATTTGAGTAGTCGCTCTATTCCAATCAGTGCCGCGAATGATCCTAATTTAGTGTTTACTTTTAATATTTTCTCCTCCACCAAAAGCCTATTTAGGGTACTTAATTCACAAACTGAGTCGGTTGGAAAGTCGGTACTTGGTATCAGCTGGTTTTGGTTTATAGGGGCGATTATTTTAACGGCGCTACCAAATTATGTGAAATATGTCATGGTTGGCGATGAGCTGGTCGTCACCAGCGCTTTGGTGGTGTTTTCATTGAGCATCGCAATAGGCTCGCTGTTGTGTGAAAAGTTGTCTCGCTCGCGGATAGAATTAGGTATTGTGCCATTTGGCGCGTTGTTGATCACATTATTTTTGTACTTACTGAGCCAAGAGCCTGCAATGAGCTTTTACCAGCTACCAAGCGAAGAATTATTTACACTTTCACAAATACTGCATACTGGTGACATGTATTGGCATTTTATTTGGATGGCCGGCATTGGCATTGCCTCTGGTTTTTATACTGTGCCATTGTACGCTTTGATCCAACAACGCACCGTCGAATCAAGCCGTTCACGCATCATCGCCGCTAATAATGTGTTAAATGCGTTGTTTATGGTCGCCAGTGCGGTGTTAAGTATTGTAACGCTATCTATATTTGCATGGACGATCCCACAGTTATTCTTGTTACTGGCAGGATTGAATTTACTGATCTCTGTGTATATTTATACCAAGGTGCCAGAGTTCTTCTTACGCTTTGCTGTTTATTTATTGACCATTTGTATGTATCGAGTGCGTACCAAAGGGGATCATAATATTCCTAGTGAAGGCGCAGCAGTATTGGTGAGTAATCACGTCAGCTTTGTTGATTGGATGTTTATTTTAGCGGCATCACCAAGGCCTATTCGATTTATGGTATTTGCCCCCATTTATTATTCTCCCGCGTTGCATTGGTTATTTAAAATGGCCAAAGCTATCCCAATTGACAGTGAAAAATCTAATCCGCAGGCGTTTCAAGAAGCATTTGATGAGGTTGCTAAAGCATTAGATAACGGTGAGTTAGTGGGTATTTTCCCTGAAGGGAGGCTAACTGGCGATGGTTCGATTGATATTTTCCGCCGTGGTATTGAACGTATTATACAGCGTTCACCGGTGGCCGTTATACCTGTTCATCTAGGCGGGTTATGGGGCAGCATGTTTAGTCGTAAAGCAAAATGGCGACTTCCACGACTGAAATGGTCGCTGGTCGCTGTGACTGTTGGCGAGCCTATTGCTGCCAATGCAGTCACTGCAGATGAATTGCGTGAGCGAGTGATTGCCTTAAAAGAGCAGTATGAAAAAGGTGCTGTTTAATAGCGATTAAACGCTGATGTAACAGAGATGTAAATTTAGCGCGCAATATTCAGTCGTGAATATTGCGCGTGAGTCGTGTGCTTAGTTGGCCGCTAACTAACTGCTAACCAAATACCAACCGCGACCATCAAACTACCAGCGATGCGGTTCATCCACTTGATATTGTCACCTTGGTTTAAAAACAGCCGTAAACTTTTACCGCCAGTGGCATAGAGCATCATGCAAGTGAACTCGCTGAGCATAATGATGGCGACTAACATACTCAATTGTGGCGCAATCGCGTAGTCAATATTTATAAATGGGGGTAGCAGGGAAATCATAAACGCCCAGCCTTTAGGGTTGGCAATCGCGGTGATAAAGCCTTGTGAGAATAGTGCTTGGCGAGATACTTTTAATTTACTGTCTGCGCCTAATTTGATGGTTGCTTTTGCTCGCCACATTGAAATGCCAATGTAGACTAAATAACCTGCACCGAGCCATTTTAATACGTTAAATAGTGTCGGGTAGTTGAGCATAATACTTGCCACCCCTGCGACTGCTGCAACAGCCACAATAGCAACGCCAAGTAATTCGCCAATCATCATCCACATAGTTCTGCGCACGCCAATACTCATTCCTAAGGTCATGGCTAAAGTCATACACATCCCAGGTGTAATAGAGACAAAAAAGAAGGTGGGTATAAATACCCCCAGCACTGCGAAGTCGAGCATGTAAGCATCCGTTAGTTGCTGCAATAGAATGCGCAATAGTAATGGTTTTCGAAAGCGTTAGAAACCAATTTGGGATAGTTAAGCGCAATTATGAGATTGTTAGCACCCGCGATAAAGCTCCGGTTTATCACTTATTCGTAAGCTAATTGCGATCCTTATAGAGGATGCCGCTGTGATCTTCTGTGTATTGATTACAAACACTTATTTGTAAGTGGGTTTTAACAAATATATTTTTGCTTTGTTGGGTGCTTTGAATTAGGATCAAATCAGTTTAAAACCAAGAACTAATGCCCTGTGTCTAGATTATTTATTGCTATTACCACCATTTTCCTAAGTTTCACTGCAACTGCGGTTGAAGTTACTGATCTATATCAGGACGTATTAAAAGTATCTGACAAATCTCGCGATGCTCGACTCAGCGCCAGCCGCGAAGCGTTGCTAAATGTACTGGTTAAGGTCAGTGGCGATCCAAATGCTGACAAAAACCCAACGGCTCAGCGACGTAGTAAAGATATATCAGATTACATGCTCAAATTTGAATACGACGAAAAAGCCAATGGTCAGCTTAACCTCGTGGTTAAATTTGAAGCAAACAAAATCAACGCACTCGTCAAAGAACTTAATTTACCATTGTGGGGGACGCGTCGTCCGCTGGTGGCTATTTGGCTTGCCATTGAAGATAACTGGCGTCGCGAACTTGTTACCCAAGAAAGCTATCCGCAGTTAGAGCAACTAATTTATAGCACCGCAGCGCGACGTGGTTTGCCTGTCGTGGTGCCATTACTTGATTTACAAGACCGTGCATTAGTGGGAATACCTGAAGTGTGGGGAAATTTCTCTACGCCAGTCGAGCAGGCATCAAGCCGCTATAGTGCAGAGCGCAGTATTACCGCGCGTTTATACAAACAACCTGACAGTGAGGTTTGGCTGTTGGATTGGCGTTTTACTAACGATGAGCTGTTTGAAGCAAACAGAGTAACCGGTGATAAACAACAAGCCATAGCCTTAATGATTGACAGTTTAGCGGCAGGCTTAGCCAATGAATATGCGGTTGATCCAAATTCTACAACGCAGCTTGCCCAAGCGGTGTTTAAATTAAAAGGCACCACTAACTTTGTCGATATAGAGCTTGCTAAACGTCAGCTACAGAGCTTAAGCGTGGTTACCCAAGTGACAATTCGTTCTCGTACCGCTGATATGGTTAGTTTTGCGATAAATCATACTGGCAGTATGCATGATTTACAAAAAGCCTTAGAGCTCGACCGCGCTTTTCAACCCTTTGTTGACCCTCGTGCGTTTTATCCTGTGACAGCGCAAGACGATTTAGAATATCAATGGGTTGGTTTGTAATGCCGGCAATGGAGCCGGTGCAAATGGCATTGCCGGTGACGTTACCGGATGATGAAACGTTTGCCTCTTATTTTGGTGGTGAAAATTCACTGGAAGTGAGTCATTTAAAAAATGCCTTTAAAAGTTTAGCAACCACTTTTCAATATACTTATTTGTGTGGTTTAGGGGATTCAGGTAAATCGCATTTACTGTATGCAACCTGTATTCATGCTCAAGAGCATGGTTTATCAACTATGCTGCTATCAATGCGCGAAGTGATTGATTTCGGTCCTATGGTGCTCGATGGCTTAGATGCCCTTGATGTGCTGTGTATTGATGACGTGCACTTAGTAGCAGGTAACGATGCGTGGGAAAAAGCGTTGTTTAATTTTTTTAATCGTTTTAACGAACCGGGTAAGTGCTTGGTAGTGACAGCGGATCTGTTACCAGACATGCTAAATATTAGCCTGCCGGATCTTGAGTCACGATTAAAATGGGGTACGACATTTCAAATCCGTTCTATGAGTGATGATGACAAAGCCGAAGCCTTAGTAAAGCGTGCCAATATGCGCGGCTTAGAGCTCAGTGATGAATGTGCGCGCTTTTTATTAACGCGTTTGAGTCGTGATATGCGTGCGCTACTTGATGTGCTTGATAAACTTGACCATGCATCGATGGCTGCACAACGTAAATTGACAATTCCTTTCATAAAATCCACTCTAAAACTCTAAATTCTTTTACAACATAGCTTAAGTTCCCATTTTACTTAACCAGAATGGGAAAGAATTCAATAAGATTGGTATAAGGTCTGGAATCTAGCCATTGCTTTCAGTTATCATTAGCTATTACTTAAATCACCTTCTGTGACAGATCAGGTATCGAATGAACTTAGAAAATATATTAGCGCAAGCACTTGAGGCGGTCGCCAGTGCCAGTGAAATCGCGCAGCTTGAAGATATCAGGGTTAACTACCTTGGTAAAAAAGGCGAAATCACGAATCTATTAAAAACCCTTGGTAAAATTGCCCCTGAAGAACGCAAAGAAGCAGGCCAAGTAATTAACCAAGCTAAGCAAGATGTACAAGTTGCGATTAACGACAAGCGCGAATTATTAGCAAGCAAAGCCCTTGAAGAGAAATTAGCCGCTGAAACAATCGATGTAACATTACCCGGTCGTGTTATGCCAACAGGTGGTTTACACCCAGTGACGCGTACCATTGAGCGGATTGAGAGCTTTTTTGGCGAATTAGGTTTTGCGGTTAAATCTGGCCCAGAAGTAGAAGATGATTTTCATAACTTCGACGCGCTAAATATTCCTGAGCATCACCCAGCGCGTGCTGATCACGATACCTTTTACTTTAATCCAAAACTGGTGTTGCGTACGCAAACCAGTGGTGTGCAAATTCGCACCATGGAAGCTGAGCAACCGCCGCTGCGTATTATTTCTCCAGGGCGTGTATACCGTAACGATTACGACCAAACACATACGCCGATGTTCCATCAGGTTGAAGGGTTGATGGTTGATACTGATGTAAGCTTTACTGAGCTTAAAGGTATTTTGCACGATTTCTTGCGTAACTTTTTTGAAGAAGATATGGAAATTCGTTTCCGTCCTTCATTTTTCCCATTTACAGAGCCTTCAGCGGAAGTTGATGTGATGGGTAAAGACGGAAAATGGTTAGAAGTATTAGGTTGCGGAATGGTGCACCCTAACGTGCTTAAATCAGTGGGAATTGATCCAGAAAAATACACTGGTTTTGCTTTTGGTATGGGTGTAGAGCGTTTAACCATGCTGCGTTATGGTGTAAATGACTTACGTGCGTTTTTCGAAAACGATTTGAAATTCCTTAATCAGTTCCGTTAAGAGTGAAGAAATAACATGAAATTTAGTGAAAAGTGGTTAAGAGAGTGGGTTAATCCTGCAATTGACACGCAGGCTCTTTCGGAACAGTTATCGATGGCCGGCCTTGAGGTAGATGGCGTAGAGCCCGCTGCGGCAGAATTCTCTGGCGTTGTTGTCGGTGAAGTAGTTGAATGTGGTCAGCATCCTGATGCAGATAAACTACGTGTAACTAAAATCAATGTCGGTGGCGATGAGCTATTAGGTATTGTATGTGGTGCGCCAAATTGCCGTTTAGGTATCAAAGTCGCAGTAGCTATGGTTGGCGCTGTATTACCGGGCGATTTTAAAATTAAAAAAGCCAAACTACGTGGTCAACCGTCTCACGGCATGCTGTGTGCATTCGTGGAGCTGGGTATTAGCGAAGAAGGCGACGGTATCATGGAGTTGCCACTTGATGCACCAGTGGGCACAGACTTACGTGAATACTTAAGCCTTGATGACAACATTATTGATGTTGATTTAACCCCGAATCGTGGTGACTGTTTAGGTATTAAAGGCATCGCTCGTGAAGTGGGCGTACTTAACAGTATTGATGTTAAAGCCCTAGAGATACCAGCGGTTGCAGCAACTATTGATGATAAAGTATCAATTGAACTAGTAAACGATGAAGCCTGCCCACGTTATTTAGGGCGTGTGATCAAAGGCATCAACCTTGACGCCACAACACCACTTTGGATGGTTGAGAAGCTTCGTCGTAGTGGCGTGCGCGCAATTGACCCTGTGGTTGATGTAACTAACTATGTGTTACTTGAACTTGGCCATCCAATGCATGCTTTTGATTTAAATGCGATTGAAGGCGGTATCAAAGTACGTAGCGCCCATGCTGGTGAAGAGCTGGTATTACTAGATGGTAATACTGCTAAGTTGAATGAATCTACCTTAGTAATAGCCGACCATAACAAAGCGCTGGCGATTGCCGGTATCTTTGGCGGTGAGCAATCAGGCGTTACCGAGCAAACAACGGATATTCTATTAGAAAGTGCGTTTTTTAATCCAGTTGCTATCGCAGGGCAAGCCCGTAGCTATGGTTTACACACAGATGCATCGCATCGTTATGAACGTGGTGTGGATTTTGCGCTGCAACATGATGCAATAGAACGTGCAACTGCGTTGTTACTTGAGATTGTAGGCGGTCAAGCAGGCCCTGTAGTTGAAGCTGTTGCAAAAGATAAGCTTCCTAAGGTCACTGAAGTGCGTCTTCGTCGTGCGCGTTTAGACCGTGTTATTGGTCATCATATTGAAGATGCGAAAGTAACCGACATTTTAACCCGTTTAGGGCTTGATGTGAAAATTGTCGATGGTGTGTGGAGTGCAGATGTACCAAGCTACCGTTTTGATATTCGTATCGAAGAAGATCTAATTGAAGAAGTTGCTCGCGTATATGGTTACAACAGTATTCCAAACGTAGCTCCGACTGCTAAATTAAAAATGACCACTCATAACGAAGCCAATATTGCAGTGAGCAAATTTCGCAATACGTTAGTGACTCGTGGTTATCAAGAAGCGATCACTTACAGCTTTGTTGATCCTAAAGCACAGGCTATTTTACACCCAGACAGTGACGCGCTTATTTTGCCACATCCAATTTCGATTGAAATGTCGGCAATGCGTGTGAGCCTTATGCCAGGTTTACTTGCATCAGTAATGTATAACCAAAACCGCCAGCAGCCACGTATTCGTTTATTTGAGCATGGCCTTAAATTTCTACGTGATGAAAACGCAGAGAATGGCGTAAACCAAGTTGCAGTTATCGGTGGTGCTATTACTGGTCTGGCACATGGTGAACATTGGGTTGAAGAAAAGCGCACCGTTGATTTTTATGACTTAAAAGGTGACGTTGAAGCATTACTTTCATTAACCAATGATATAACGCGTTTTGAAATCAAAGCAGAGCAATCAGATGGCTTACATCCGGGCCAATCTGCGGTGATTTATGTTGAAGGTAAAAAGGTCGGTTTCTTTGGTGCTATTCATCCTCAAGTACAAAAATCGTTAGATATCAATAATGCGACTTACGTGTTTGAAATTGAAATGACAGCCATTGAAAAAAGAAATTTACCAGAGGCTGTAGGGGTTTCGAAGTTCCCTTCAAACCGCCGCGACATCGCTATTTTAGTGGAAGATCAGGTGAAATCTGGCGACATTTTATCAGTGATAGAAAAAGTTGGCGGAAATCAATTGGTTGACCTAAACTTATTCGATGTGTATAAGGGCAAAGGTATTGAGCCAAATTATAAGAGTTTGGCGATTGCTCTAACACTGCAAGCGGTTGATAGAACACTCGAAGAGAAAGATATCAATCTAGTAGTTGATAACGTGGTGGCCGCACTGGCTGAACAGTTTAATGCATCGTTGAGGGACTAGATATGGCGCTTACTAAAGCCGACATAGCTGAACACCTATTTGAAAAATTGGGGATCAATAAAAAGGATGCCAAAGATTTAGTTGAAGCGTTTTTTGAAGAAATCCGCTCAGCGCTTGAAAAAGGCGAGCAGGTTAAGCTCTCTGGATTTGGTAACTTTGATCTTCGTGACAAGAAAGAAAGGCCTGGCCGTAACCCGAAAACTGGGGAAGATATCCCTATTTCGGCACGACGCGTCGTCACCTTTCGACCTGGTCAAAAGCTCAAAACTCGTGTTGAAGTTGGTACGAGCAAATAAATTAAAAAAGGCAGCGTCAGCTGCCTTTTTCTTTTCTATAAACTAAGTTTGAACGCGATTAAAAATCCCGTGGTGAAACAAACTGCCCAGCTTGAATACTGTCGTAGGTTTGCTGTGCGAGGGTATCTAATCCGCTGAGACTTTTTCCTGTTGCTGTTAGCTGTTGTTCAATTGGGAATATTTCAACATTGGTTATCCCAGAAAGCTGCGCAATTTTTGCAAAAGTATAGGCATGCTTATATTTTTCCTGCTTATAAAACAAACTGGTCAATGTGGTGAATATTTCGGGGTTTGGAGTTTGCTCAGCTTTGTTTAGCTCTAACGTTTTATACAGTAAGTCTATGGTCTTATCTTCATCAAACTTAATATAGTAGCTGGCTAAGAAAAACTGGATTTCAGCGTCCTCAGTGACACTAGGATCCTTTTCAAGCGCAAGTAATTTAGTCAGGGCTGATTGGTCATTATTGCGTGACCAGTGATAATACAACAACCCAGGGTGGTTAGTATTTTTGGTATCTTGAAATAACCGTGTCATTTCCTTGATACTGGTTAAATGCGCTTCAACGCGTGAGGTGGTTTTTTCTTTTAACTTGATATGCTCAATTTTTGCCGCCAGCGATACGCATCTATCGTATTTTTCAAAACCCTTTAATAATAAATATTTGTTATCGTCAGTCGGTTGTTTGTATTCATGGTAACGCGCCATGATCACATCAGCACGCTGTGCTTTACAGTGACTATCGGTATTTAAATCATTACATAAACCTGGGGTTTCTTTACACACCTTTGCAAGTGTCAACGGTTCTTCACACCCAGTTAATGCCAACAAACTCAGTAAAACACTTGCTCTTAGTAACATCCCTTAACCTCACCTTAATAATTACCTTGTTATTCTAGCGTAATGAATTGATCTCTAACAGTGGAGAATAAAGTTAGTTTAAATTAGAATAGCGAAGCCCACTGAGGCGTGTTGCTCTCAAAATTCAATACGTCTTATGGCTATCCGTTCAAAAATTGTTTAATTAGGTAAATAAAATGACCTCATCTCACGAGTTAGAATACACAAATAGTTGGCAAGAACGCCAAGATTACGCAGAAAGTATGCAACCTATCATTGGTAAGCTTTATCGTAATCGTGGTATTGAAATCGCGGTATATGGCCGTCCTCTCGTCAATGCCAGTACAATTGATATCATCAAATCTCACAAAACAGTGGCACAGTTTGAAGGTACTAAACTACGTTTACGCGAAAGCTTTCCGTTTTTAGAAGCTATTAGCAAAATGGATTTAAACTCTGCCCGTATCGATATTGGTAAACTGGCTTATGGTTATTTATTTAACGATGTTGCAAATGGTCGTTCTATCGAAGAATATTTAAACGACGAGTTAGCTGAAATTGTAAACTCACAAGCCAAAGAGCCACGCGATGTGGTGTTATATGGTTTTGGTCGTATCGGTCGTTTACTAGCGCGTTTGTTAATTGAAAAATCAGGTCCTTATGCGGATTTACGCTTACGTGCAATCGTTGTTCGTGGTGGTAAAGACGGCGACCTTGAAAAGCGTGCTAGCCTATTACGTCGTGATTCAATTCATGGTCCTTTCAATGGTTCAATCACCATTGATAAAGAACGTAATGCAATAAAAGCCAATGGTAGCTACATTCAGGTGATCTATGCTAACTCTCCAGATGAAATTGACTACACAGCATATGGTATTGAAAACGCATTGATCGTCGATAATACGGGGATCTGGAAAGACGAAGCTGGCCTTGGCTTACATTTAAAATCAAAAGGCGCTGCAAAAGTACTATTAACAGCACCGGCGAAAGGCAATATCAAAAACATCGTATATGGTGTTAATAACCACGATATCAAACCGGAAGATAAAATTGTTTGTGCAGCAAGCTGTACTACCAACGCAATCACACCAACATTAAAAGCACTTAATGATAAGTTTGGTATTAACAATGGTCACGTTGAAACAGTTCACTCGTACACTAATGACCAAAATTTGATTGATAACTACCACAAAGCAGATCGTCGTGGCCGTGCCGCAGCACTTAATATGGTGATCACTGAGACTGGCGCAGCTAAAGCTGTTTCAAAAGCATTACCAGAACTTGAAGGCAAATTAACGGGTAACGCAATCCGTGTACCTACACCGAATGTGTCTCTGGCTATTTTGAACTTAAACCTTGCGACCAGCACCACGGTTGAGGAGTTAAACTCGTTCTTACGCCATGCTGCTCTGCATTCAGAGTTACGCGACCAAATTGATTACACGGCCTCTACTGAGATTGTGTCTACCGATTTAGTCGGCAGTCGTTATGCGGGTGTGGTTGATTCAACCGCCACTATCGTTGATGACAACCGTATTGTACTTTATGTTTGGTACGATAATGAGTTTGGTTACAGCTGCCAAGTTGTGCGTTGTATGCGCGATATGGCCGAGGTTTCATTCCCAAGCTTGCCACGTTAATTGGTAATAGCTTAAAAATCTTTACAAAAAGCCAGCATTCGCTGGCTTTTTTAGTCATGAATGTTTTTTCAAAACCCAAGCCATGTGGTAGGCTGTATCCAGTTTGCTACATTTTAATAACAATGCGTCCATTATAGTGAGGCGTTATTTAATTTCTAACTAACAAGCGATGAGTTAGCGATTAATTTTTCATATATAGGTTTAATAAAATGAAAATCACCAGTAATTTTGACAGTGGCAATATCAAGGTCATTGCCGCGACCGATCCACTTAATATTCAGCTTGAGATCAATAAAGATCATTTATCTGATTTTTTTCAGTGGTTCCATTTCCGTTTAGAAACAACACCTTTTCAAAGCCATAAATTACATATCAATAACCTTGAAAATTCAGCTTATCCTGACGGCTGGGAAGGTTATCAGGCAGTTGCATCATATGATCGCCAAACCTGGTTTCGTATTCCTTCAAACTATGCTGATGGCACGTTATCATTTGAGATTGAGCCAGAATGTGGCTGTGTTTATTTTGCTTACTTTGCACCATATAGCTACGAGCGTCACTTAGATCTAATCACATGGGCACAAAGCCAAGAAGCCTGTCAGCTTGAAACCTTAGGTGAAACACTTGATGGCCGTGATATGAGCGTACTGCGCATTGGTGGCGAAAGTGATGAAAATAAGAAAACTATTTGGATAACAGCCCGTCAACATCCAGGCGAAACGATGGCCGAATGGTTTGTTGAAGGTGTATTACATAAGTTATTAGATGATGAAGATCCACATGCAGCAGCATTGTTATCAAAAGCGGTATTTTACATCGTACCGAACATGAACCCTGATGGCAGTGCTCGCGGGCATTTACGTACTAACGCAAAAGGAGTTAACTTAAATCGTGAATGGCAAACTCCCAGCATGGAAAATAGCCCAGAAGTATATTTAGTGCTAAATAAAATGCGTGAGACCGGTGTTGATATGCACCTTGATATTCACGGAGATGAAGCGATTCCATATAACTTTGTAGCCGGTAGTGAAGGTATCCCAAGCTATGATGCACGCTTAAAAGACTTAGAAGACAGTTTTAAAGCGGCATTGCACATAGTGACTCCTGAGTTTCAAGATGTCCACGGTTACCCGAAAGATGAGCCAGGTCAAGCCAATCTAACGGTGGGGTCATCAGCTGTTGCAGAAGAATTTAAAGCGCTTGCTTATACGGTTGAAATGCCATTTAAGGATAACGATGGTTTACCAGATCCTGATTATGGCTGGTCAGATCGCCGTTCATATCAATTTGGCCAAGACACCTTGGCTGCGATTGTTAACGTAGTAGATAAATTAAGATAACGCGTTTGTACTAAGGGCATCATTCATATCGATGCCCTTAGTTTTTTTAATCGCGATGAATGGCATTAGCGACGCTAATAAAGCGATGATATTTGTTTAATGTGTTACTTAAATCTTTTCCAAGCTCTGTTCGAGCCGTATATTTAAGTTACCTGCATAAAACCACGTAGGGTTAATTAAGTTTTACAAGTAGTTGTTTTGAAAAATAAGTGTTAACAAACTTAGATCGTTTAAGTTAATATTCAAAAAGTTGCAGGGGAGGTAGTAATGTTGTTACCTTATTTCCCATAGCCATATGTCGCGCATTCTGATTAGCTACAGCAGAGTATCGTAACTAGAAAATAATAAATATAACTATAGAGGATATCCATGGAAGCTTTTGTAAGCGCTGTTAATGATGTTGTTTGGAGTAATGCACTCATCTATTTATGCCTAGGCGCAGGCTTGTTCTATTCTGTATTAACCCGATTTGCTCAAGTTAGACATTTTAAAGAAATGTGCAAATTACTATTTAGCCCTAACACCTCAGATAAAGGGATCTCATCTTTTCAAGCATTGGCTGTGTCGTTATCTGGACGAGTAGGGGTTGGTAATATAGCCGGTGTAGCGGCAGCAATTGGCTTTGGTGGCCCTGGTGCTATTTTTTGGATGTGGATAGTGGCTTTTCTAGGGGCAAGTACCGCGTACGCCGAATCTACATTAGGGCAAATTTATAAAACAGAAGAAGATGGCCAATATCGCGGCGGCCCAGCATATTATTTTGATCGCTGTTTAGAACAAAAATGGCTGGCGATTTTATTTGCCGTGTCGGCAATTATTGCATGTGGTGTTTTTCTGCCGGGCGTGCAAGCCAATGCAGTTGGCAACGCGTTTACCCAAGTGTTTGGTGATGGCACTATGGTCTCAACGAGTTTTGGTGAGGTTGGTAGCTTTAAATTGGTTGCTTTGGCAATTATTCTTATTGTTTTAGCGTTTATTATCTTCGGTGGTATTAAGCGTATTGCTAACTTTACTCAAATTGTGGTGCCATTTATGGCGTTAGGCTACATAGTATTAGCTTTAATCGTGGTATTTTTAAATATCGATAAAGTACCTGATATCTTCTCTTTAATCATAACAGATGCGTTTACCGCACAGGCCGGTTTTGGTGCCGCTATTGGTTGGGGTGTAAAACGTGGTATTTATTCTAACGAAGCTGGTCAAGGTACCGGACCGCATGCAGCTGCAGCGGCTGAAGTTGATCACCCAGCCCAACAAGGTTTAGTGCAAGCTTTTTCTGTTTATGTTGATACTATTTTTGTTTGTACTGCGACAGCATTAATGATTTTAATTACCCAGCAATACAATGTAGTGGGTGAATTACCTGCAGGGCAATTTATTGTACAAAACGTTGATGCTGCAACTGAAGTTGGTTCAGCTGCTTTCACGCAAATGGCTTTATTCAGCGTGTTTGGTGGTTTTGGTGAAGCATTTGTTGGAATTGCATTGTTCTTCTTCGCTTTTACTACAATACTTGCTTATTATTATATTGCTGAAACCAATATCGCATATTTAAATCGTTATTTTAAAGGTACTATTCCGCTTGTGATGGTGAAATTTGTGATTATGTTTATGGTGTCATATGGCATGGTAAACAGCTCTGGTTATATCTGGAGTATTGGTGACATTGGTGTAGGTTTAATGGCTTGGATAAATATATTGGGCATTTTATCAATATTCTTTGTGGCTAGACCTGCGCTATTATGTTTGCGCGATTACGAAGATCAGAAGAAAAAAGGCGGGGATATCACATTTGACCCTGTTAAGTTAGGGATCAAAAACGCTACTTTTTGGGAAAAGCGTCTCGCAAAACAATCAAAAGACTCTCAGTTATAGGATTGAGTGGTGTAATCAGAGATGTTTTGGTTATTGTAAAAATTAGATACTCGTTGTTTTTCGGATCTCAGCTATTGGCTGCAATTGAAAAAAGACAACGACAAATAAAACACGTACAATAAAGGGCGCCGCAAGGCGCCTTTTTTATGCGTAGATTTTTATGCGAAGTATGGAGAAAGATATGGCAATTGTTCGTTGTCCTAGTTGTAATAAGTCAATATCCGATAAACACCAACAGTGCCCTCACTGTGAGAATAATGTAGCGCAGCTTGATGATGAACAACGTCAACAGCTAGCGCGCGAAAAACGCATTCAAAAACAACAAATGTTTATGAATCATTCTTTTTTTGCTTTACTGATATTTTTAGGTGGATTCTTTAGTTTATACTTTTTACATCCAGAACCTGAAACTCCATCGTGGTACGCATGCTCCGCAGCCATTGCAATCGGTTGTATTTGGTATTTAATAAACCGCGTTATTTTAGTGACTTTAAAAAAGAAAAAATGACATGAACATCGATAATCTCGTAAAAACAATTACCCCAGAATTATTCGAACGCCTCCAGTATGGTGCCGCAACAGGTAAGTGGCCTGATGGCACGGTACTCAGTGACGAGCAAAAGCAGCAGACAGTGCAATTAGTCATGCTTTACCAAGCAAAAGTAGCGCAAACAAATGAGCAATTCACCATCGGTTCTAATGGTGAAATGGTGCAAAAAACCAAAGCACAATTGCAAAAAGAATTTACCGCAGACAACGAAATAGCAAGGTTTAGTGAACATGATCTTTAAACACCTTTTTACCCCGAAGTGGAAGCACCCGAAGCAACAAGTACGTTTAGAGGCAATTGAAAAGCTAGATGTAGAGCGTGATGCGACGATTTTAAATGCATTAGCTCTGGAAGATAGTTCAGCAGAGATCCGTAAAAAAGCGCTTAATAAAGTCAATGATTTAGTGCTGTGGTGGCAGGCGTATAAACAAGATCAAAGTTTAAAAGAATTAGCAGAACAGCATATATCAAATGCCGTACTGAGTGATGAAAGTAACTTATCTAGCCACATTAAAAACGAATACATAGAGCGTTTTGCTCCGGTAAAAACGCTTGAAAAACTTGCATTTGCAGAAAAAGAACTGCAAGTAAGAGCGAAGCTATTAAAACGTTTGGCTAATCCTAAGTTAGTTGAAAAGGCGTTCAAAGAAGGTTCAAGCGAACTACAAGTGCACCTTGTTGAGCAAGTGATCACCCATCAATTAGTGAAAAGCTTAGTTAAGCATGCACATGATGAGGCAAAATTAACCCTTGAGACGCATATAGAAAATGAGCGTTTAGCAATTGAAATGCCATTAAAAGTACAAAATGATACTCGTGTTATTTTGGCAAAACTTAATGCATTACGTGAAAAACAAGACTATGCGCTTGTTACTCAACAATATGGTGAGTTAACCCAGCAATGGCAGGCACTTGATCTAACCTGGTTAAATCCAGAACAACGCGAGACGGTTGCAAATAAATACATCGTACTAACCGAAAAATTAAATGAGTTAGTTAGTCAATTACAAGCTGTTCATGAGCAACAACAACAACGGTTAGCTCAGCAGCAACGACAATTATTGGCGTTGGCAAATTTAGAAGCGTTAAGTGATGAAATTGAAAATGCGCTACAAGTTGGCTTAGAAACACCAGAGCAAATACAACAAGATTGGTTGGAAGCTAAAGTTGCACAAGCACAGGAAACACTGACACAAAGCGAACTGCAAGACGGCGGGCAAAAAAACCAAGTGACTGGCAGATTAACAAGTTTGTTTAAGCAAGTAGCTAAATTACCAGAGCTTAGTGAAGCGATCAGGGTTTTTAAAACTTCATTAAAAGAATTGAGCAGTATCAACACTGACGATATTGACCAAGCAAATTATGATGAGGCTAATCGCCAATTTAAGCAGACGTATAAAGCGGCGAATGCATCTTTAGCTCAGTTACCTAAGCCGTTACAAGGGCCTTTTAAAGCACAATTAAATGAGCAACAACAACGCTGGAATAAAGCTGTTGCACCTATTAGTGATACATTAACAAAAAATCAGCAACAAGCTACTCGCAAAGGACGCGATGTTCAGCGCCTTATTGAACAAGGCCGTTTTAATGTTGCATTTGGTGTGTTTAAAGGCTTTATTGAGCTGTATGAAACGTTAACTCCAGTTAGTCAGCAAAGTCTTGAAAAAGTCAAAGCAGATCTTGAGCAGCAGTTAGAAAATGCTCGTGATTGGCAAAAGTATGCGTCTGCCCCTAAGCGTGAAGAGCTACTAACTGAAATTACCAGTTTGCTCAATCAACCTTGCACAGATGCCAAGGCGCGTGCAAACGAAGTGAAAACATTACGCCGTCGTTGGAATGAGCTTGGACGTTTAGATACCGAGCAAGAGCAGGCGCAAGGTAAAGAGTTTGATGACAAGATAGAGCTATTATTTGCACCATGTCGTGAACATTTTGCGCAACTTGAACAACAGCGCGAAACGACGAAACTTGAACGCGAAGCGATTATCACTCAGATGAAATCATTGGCTGATACTGATACGACGAGCGATGAGTTTGATTGGAAAGAGTTTGAAAGCCAATACAATCGTATCAATAAAGTATGGCGTAATGCGGGTAATGTAGAGCCAAAAGTATACCGTGCTTTGCAAACACAATATAAAGCGCAGCAACAGCAAGTATTCAATGCGTTGAATGCGTTTCATAAAAGCAACGCGGCAGCAAAAAATGCACTCGTTGAACAAGCACAGCAATTATCAGTAAGTGAAGACTTAGCTGATGCTTGTCAGCAGCTCAAAGAGCTGCAACAGCAGTGGCAGGGAATAGGCTTTGCGGGTGTAAAAGCTGAAAATGCATTATGGCAAAAATTCCGTCAATACAACGATGTGACATTTGCTAAACGCAGTGAGGAGTTTGCTCAGCATAAACAGCAACAAGCCGCCGACAACGCAGTTATCGCAGCACAACTGAGTGAACTTGAAGACGCATTACCAGCGGTTAATCAAAAAGCGCAATTACTAGATTTACGCACTAAGCTAATTGTGCTTGAAGGGAGCAAAGAATTAAATAACCGCATGCAAAAGCTATTAGCTAACATTGATGGTAAATTAGCCGTGCTGACAGAACAAGCAGCACAGGCTGATTTTAGCGCTTTATTTAGTGCGCTTGAAAACCAGCAAGCAATACCTGCACAATGGCAAGGGTGTGCTGATACGCATTTAACCATTACGCAACTGATGTTAAGAATGGAAATTCTAGCTAATGTTGCCAGTCCTGAGGGAGCACCTCGTATGGCTGAGCAGGTTGCAATGCTTGACGATAAGCATCGCGGTGAACAAGCTGATCTACATTATTACTTAAAACAGTTATTGGCTCTGGCTCAAGGTTCAGTTGATGCTGACACACTAGGACGTTTAAAAGCGGTATTTAGCATTTAAATAATCTAGGGCGCCGCAGATTAAATAAAGCCGCCGTTGTGCGGCTTTTGTTTTTATTTGGTTTTTGACGATAATATTATAGTAAAGGAAAAACAATGAAGTATATTTTATTAATTAGCTGTTTATTACTCTCTGCTTGTAACACCACGAACGGCGTATCTGTTTATTCATTTACTAGCAGCGAAATTGAAACAGCACTTAACCAGCAATTACCAAAACTTAGTGAAGAAGTCAGCTTGATGGGGTTACCTGTACAGTTTAATGTGAATGATTTAAGCGTGAATGTCGGCCCTGATAATCGTGATGTAATCGTATTAGGTGCAGATTCGAGTGCTGTTATAAATGCTTTCGCACTTAAATACCCAGTGCGTCTGAAGCTGCAAATAGAAGGTGCGCCATTTTATGATAGTGAGAAAAAAGCGGTATTTCTACGGAATGTAAAATTGCTTGATTCAACTATCGACGCGGGCGGTTTTAAGGGAAACCTAGCGGTGCTTGATGATGAAGCAATGAAAGTTATTAACGGATTTTTAGCTGTAAACCCAGTCTATAGATTAAATATGAATGATCCTAAGGTTGCGCTATTAAGTAAATTACCTTTAGATATGAAAGTAGAGCAGGGCGCAATTAAATTAGTACCTAGCATTTAAACTAATATTATTCAGATGGTTGAAGCCCTGCACGTACAGGGCTTTTTTGTATCTGTTTAAATATAAGTAAGGTGGTTGTTGCTTAATTTAAAAGGGGAGGTACACGCTATAAGGGCTGCTATTTATAACCGTCATCGAGATATAAATTAAAAGAATAATTTTATTATATAGGTACAAGTTGTGTGTTTAATCGACTATACTGATTGTTAGTTAAACACCCTTAATTGCCTTCTTTATGGATAAAGAGCCTATTATGAAAAAATGTAACGTGATATTCAGTGCAACGATGATAGCTGTATTCTCGGTTGTAGCTTTTGCTAATGAGCCCGATTTAAATTCTAATCCTTTTCTTGCAGAACATGCAGCGCAACAGCAGGGCGCTCAGGTGTTTTCTTTTACAGAAACGCCAATTGAACTGCACGAACATGATAAAGTTAATGCAGCTCAAGATACAGACTATATACGGCTCGCTGTAGAGACGAAAACGAATGGGTTTGCGTTAGTCGACACATCTCAGATCAAAGATATTGATAAAGTCATTGCAGAGCAAAAATATGGCCATGAACTATTTCTGCACAGCTTGAAACCTGAAATCATGGCTGCGCAATCAACCGCAGACCAAACTAATTTGTCTGAGCAATTTGCAGGAGACACAGTTGCTTTAGATAATATATTGTTGCAACAAGAATTTACTGTTATGAGTAAAACCGTTGGCGGAAATTTTATTGCCGGTAGCGGTTGGGATCAGTTAACTCAGATTGTCAAGAATGATACGTTTGGTACTGTGATTATAAAAATGTTTAGTTTTAGTCAAAGCAGTGGCGTATATATTGATGCGGACGCGGTGAATTATTATGTAAATAGCAACCCTGGGGTCCTTTATGTACTTAAAGACAATAGCGATAATGTGTACACGAGTTTATCTTGGGCTGACCAAAAGCAATCCTATTCTATTGGTCTTGAAAAAAACATTAATGATATTGGTTTAGCGGGGCGGTTTAAAACGCTAATAACGTCGATGTAGTTGTATTATAAAGTGATCAAATGAATTTATGTAATTGCGAAAATATTGAGATGAACGTTCGTTTTAAAATAAAGCGATTACATACTATTTATGTTAATTAAGCATGTTAAGTATATTTTTCAGCGCTGATAAAGTGAATAATAAACCACTTAACTTTAATAAATGACTATACTAATCTTATTGATTAATCTTAGTTTAAATAAAATCCTTAAAAACTGCTTAATCAGCTTGGCCTATTTTAAAGAATAGGCTTATAATTTAGTTGAATCATATCTAATTTATAACTTTACAACTTAGTGAGTAAAAAATGAAAGAAGTTAAAGCTTTTATTAAATCAGCGAGTCTATCAGACTTAGAAAAAGCACAGGCATTACTTGGCGATGCGATTGCAAAATATACGCAGCAGCAGCAAGCGAAACAAGAAGTACTTGATCTGTTAAAAGCAAAAGGTCTTACTCTTGATGATCTTCAAGACGGTGCCAACGATAAACGCACAAAAGTAATGCCTAAATACCGTATTGAGTTTGAGGGTGAAATTGTTGAATGGACTGGCCGTGGTAAACGCCCTAAAGCATTCCAAGGTGTTGAACTTACCGACCACTTAGCTTAATACTGTAGGGGGTGTATACCCCCTCTTTATTTACAAAATAGTTATTACCCCATTATTTGTTGACCCCTTCGAAGTTGCCACTATGACGTATGTACTACGACCCTATCAACAAGAAGCGGTTGATCGCACTGTCGCTCATTTTCGTAAAACCTCAGATCCTGCTTTAATTGTATTACCTACGGGTGCAGGTAAAAGCTTGGTGATCGCTGAGTTAGCGCGAATTGCCAGAAAGAAAATTTTAGTACTTGCCCATGTCAAAGAGCTTGTTGAGCAAAATGCTGAAAAATATAAAAGCTTTGGCCTTCAGGCGAGTATTTTTTCTGCGGGTTTAAAACAAAAGTCATTGCTACATCAAGTAACGTTTGCCAGTATCCAATCGCTGTCACGCAATCTTGAGCAACTTAACGAACATTATTCGTTAGTGATCATAGATGAATGTCACCGTGTCAGTGGTGAGCAAGATAGCCAGTACCAAAAAGTGATCGTTGCGCTAAAAGCATATAATCCGCAGTTAAAAGTACTTGGGCTTACCGCTACGCCTTATCGTATGGGAATGGGCTGGGTTTATTATCGCCATTATCATGGTTTTGTTCGAGGCGATAAAGCGAGTCCATTTCGAGAATGTATTTTTGAACTACCCCTGCGTTATATGATCAAGCATCATTATTTGACTGCGCCAAAGGAAGTGGATGCGGCGATCAGTCATTATGATTTTTCTTCTTTACAAAGTGATTCCTTCGGACGCTATACAGCCGATGATATGAACCAGTTGCTAGAAAAGCATAGCAGAGCAACCAAAGCTATTATGCAGCAAGTTATTCAGTACAGCGAGCAACGCCAAGGGATCATGATTTTTGCTGCGACCGTATTGCATGCAAAAGAAGTCTATGGTTATTTGCCTGAACAACAAACGGCTTTGATCACCGGGGATACTCCTAACGCTGAACGTGACCGTATTATTTTGGAATTTAAGCAGCGCCGACTAAAGTATTTAGTCAATGTATCGGTGCTCACCACCGGGTTTGATGCGCCTCATGTTGATTTTATTGCTATTTTACGCCCGACAGAGTCGGTTAGTTTATACCAACAAATTGTTGGTCGAGGCCTGCGTTTAAGCGAAGGGAAAACCGAGTGTTTGGTAATTGATTATGCAGGTAATGGCTTTGACTTATTTTACCCCGAAGTAGGAAGTAAAAAAGGCGATAGTGATAACGAGCCTGTACAAGTACTTTGCCCGGGTTGTGGTTTTGCCAATATATTTTGGGGAAAAACCGATACACAAGGTAAAGTGATTGAGCATTTTGGCCGTCGCTGCCAAGGTTTACTCGAAGATGATGATGGCTCAAAAGAGCAATGTGATTACCGTTTTCGCTTTAAAGAATGTGAAGCGTGTGGTGCGCAAAATGATATTGCCGCACGTCAGTGCCAGTCTTGCCATGAGGTAATGGCTGATCCTGATGATAAACTACGTGCTGCATTAAATTTAAAAGATGCATTGGTATTACGTTGCAGTGGTTTAAGTGTTGTTAGCCTTGCAAATAACGAACATATTATTAAAGTTACTTATTATGATGAAGATGGTGCTAGTTGCGATGAAATTTATGATTTCTCAAAGTCCGGCGCCCGTTATGCGTTTAATAAACAATTTGCTCAGCGTACTGCTAATGGTCAAACACCCACAGAATATAAGTCAGCTGGACAAGTTATTGCTGGACAGATGCAGCTTGTTGCACCGGATTTTGTTATTGCTAGAAAGAGTAAAAAATATGGCTGGAAGGTTGCCGATAAACTATTTGATTATCAAGGTAACTTCAGAAAGGCAAATCAGCTAAGCTATTAATAAGCTTAACTGATTTTAGACTTAGGCGTCGTCGCCATCCATTAATCCCCAGCCATCACCATAACCGTTATAGCCATTTGCAATACTTTCTAAATATTGCTCTGTTTGGCCAAGTAAAGTGTGATCTGGCACCATCTCGACCTGAGTTACCACTTCCCAAATACCGGTGTCTGTGCATTGCACTAATTCGGTGGCAGGGGAGAGTTCATCTTTGGCTATCGCGGTGGCAAACTTTTCGGCATCTACTTTTTGCTCAAATAAAATATAGAAATCAATTTTGTGCATTTGGGCCAAATCTATACCCGCAGCGGCGATTTCAGCTAAAAGTTGGCCATTGTCATCATCAGGAAAGTGCATTTAAAAACTCAATAAAATTATTTCAAATTAGTATCGACTATTGTAACCAAAATAAAGCACATAAGCGTACTAATTTTCACATTTGAGTTACTGCGTGAAGTGACTTCAATATGGTACTATTTCAATAATTATCGGTAAATTGTTTTTAAGTAAGGAAATTACTTGCCTAGTTGGATATTAACTCGCTTTGCGGTTGGTTTATTTTTATTTTTTTCGTTTCATGTATTTGCAGCTGCGCAAGTGGTAACTAGTTATGAAATTAATGGTATTAAGGGCGATCTTGAAAAAAACGTTGCGCTGTACTTAAAACAATTAGAAGGTGACAATGCAACCAGTACTTTGTTAAGTCATGCAAAAAAACAAGTGGCGAGTAGTTTAAAAGCACTTGGTTATTATAAACCGACCATTAAGTTAAATTATAATAATGAAACACAAACCTTAGTGGCCACTATTGAGCGCGGACCTGTAACACGAATTGCAGACGTACGTATTACTGTCCAAGGTGATGGTAAAGATGACCCTCTACTCAAGCATAGCATCAACACTATTAATTTAAATCAAGGGGATATTTTAAATCACAGTAACTATGATGCGGCGCGTAAAAAAATTGAAGGGCAATTGCTTGAGTTAGGATATTTTGATGTTAAATGGCTAGCACACCAACTCGCAATTTCATTAAAGAATAACAGTGCTGAAGTGATCCTAACGATCGACACCGGTGTTCGTTATCAATTTGGTGAGTTAGTTTTAGGTGAAGAAACTCGAGCTGAAAAATACATCCGTTCTATTGCAAAATTTCAGCAAGGTGAAGCTTATAAAGCAACCTTGGTATCTGAGTATAACTTAGCGCTTTCAACCACTCCTTATTTTGCCAGCGTACGTGTTTACGCTGATATTTCTAATCGTGCAAATAAGCAAGTGCCTATTAGGGTTGACGTGCTACACAAACCTGCCAATAGTTATGAAATAGGCGGCGGCTACAGTACAGATCTGGGGCCCAAAGTGCGTTTTAAATGGTCTAAGCCTTGGATCACTGAAAATGGCCACTACCTTGAAAGTAACTTAAATGTGTCACAGCGTCAGCAAGATATTTCACTTGGTTACACTGTCCCTGTTGATGATCCAAATGATGACTTATGGCGTTTTTCTGTTGGTTACAAGTTAGAAGATGAGTTAACTAACGACGTATACAGTAAAATTCTCACAGGGCAACTACAACGGCAATGGTTGACCAATGATAACTGGGTTCGTACCGCTTTTTTACGCCGCGATCGTGAAACATACCGAATTGGCGATACAGAGCAAAGCTCAAAAATGTTAATGCCCGGGCTCAGTTACGCTAAAAAAGTTACCGAGGGAGGCACAACACCATCATCAGGATATCAATGGCTGGTGTCGGCAGAGTTTGGCTTAAAGGACATGTTTTCAACTACTAATATCGTCAGAATGCAGATACAAAATGCTTGGTTGCAAACATACCTTGACCGACATCTGATTTTTTTAAAAGCAAATATTGGTGCAATGTTGGTTGATGATATTGATAACGTACCATTTTCACTGCGTTTTTATGCTGGTGGTGATCAAAGCGTACGTGGTTTTGCATATCAATCAATATCACCTGAAGATGAAGCCGGTCGTTTGATTGGTGGTAAATATCTAATTACAGGTACTGTTGAATATAATTACCAGTTTGCAGAAAGTTGGCGAGCAGCCTTATTTGTAGACAGCGGTACAGCGACCAATGACTTTACTGACCGTGTAGAAGTGGGGGCTGGGTTTGGTATTCGTTATTTAACACCAGTAGGCCCTGTGAGAATTGATCACGCGTGGGGACTCACTAAAGAAAGTAACAGTACACGATTAAGTATTACCATAGGGCCTGAAATTTAATGTCAAGAATGAAAAAAATCATCACCGCACTCACAGTGTTTCTTGCCTCGGTATTCGTGCTGGTATTTTGTTTATTATTTACAGCACCGGGTAATCAGTTGATTGCCTATACCGCAAACAAACTAGTCGATGGCTTACACATAGATATTAACAATGGCCGTTTTTTATATAACGATTCATTTGATGTGCGGTTTCAACAAGGTGGCTTAGATTTTAATGCTAAAAACCTAAAAATCGATCTATATTGGTGGGGATGTGAAGGTATTTGCATCGAAAATATAAGTGCGCAGAGCATGGCACTGGTATTGCCCGATACTTCACAAAATTTAGCTGATGATGAAGCGACTGTTCCAGAGCTGCCAGTTGCCAGTAGTACTGATGAAATCAGTTTACCGATAGCAATTTCGATTAAACGTATCGCAATTGCATCGTTTAAGCTTGCTCATCCCAGCGCTGATGTCACAGTGACAAAATTTGCGCTGTCAGCCTCGGCAGAGCAATCCCTTGTGACGTTAAAATCACTCTCAATTGCTCAAGTTGATGTGCTGCTCAAAGAGACTCAATCACCTCCTAGCGAACCACTAACTGCACTTGCGGCGTTACCTGACATCCATTTTAGCTCGCCGCTTGCAGCAACACTTGAGCAATTATTGGTATCGAAAGTAACGATTGTACAGGGTGAGCAAAGTCATGAAATTACAGATATTAAAGGTGCTTTCTCAATTGCAAAAAATCAACTGATATTACCTTCATTCAGTGCTGACTATTTGCAATGGCATTTGAGTAGCCAATTAAAAGCCTCCTTAGTTGATGATACGCCGGTTACGGCAAAAATAACTCTTAACAATCCAGAGCATCAGCTCAGTTTGGCTGTGGATGGTGATTTACACGATTTGCAATTAGATGTAATCACCCAAGGGCAATATCCGCTAAGTGCAAAAATAAACGCAGATTTAAAAACGATAAACTTTCCTTTTTCAGTCAATGCAAATATTACTCAGTGGCAGCTTGAAGTAGATAACAACGCTTTAGAGATTAGTGATGTGCAGTTAACTGGCAAAGGTAATGCTGATGATTATAAGTTACAGCTAATAGCACAAAGTCAGTTGGCGGCATACCCTAAGGTACAGTTAAAGTCCTCTCTTAAAGGTGGCCTAACCCAGATCCACGTCGATGACTTGTCATTGTTAGCGAACGAGAGTAAAGCCACTATTACAGCGTCTGCGCGTTGGGATGAAGGTATCCATAGTGAGTTTTCAGGGCAATTAACTCATTTGAAAGCCCAGTACCTAACAGATGCGCTAACAAGTGATCTTTCAGGGCAATTTAACGGTGTTTTCAGTGCTAAGCAGCAGCAATGGCAGCTGAAAATGACCAATACTCAGCTAGCTGGTACGCTGAACGATATACCATTTAGCTTTGCCTCAGACTTTGATTTAAATAACTCACTGTATGCAAGTATTGATAAGTTTGAGCTTGCCAGTGGTGAAAATAAACTTACATTATCTGGTGATATCACTAAGCAGTGGAATATTAAAGGGCTGTTACATTTAAATAAAGCGCAGCAAAATGAACTCGAATTTACCGGCGTTGGTGAAGGTAAGCTTGCGATAACTGGGCAACGATTGGAGCCGATAGTTAATTTAGATGTTGGCATCAGTCATTTAAGCTTTACTGATATTGCGATTGAACATTTAGCGCTCAAAACAGACTTTAATTATGCCGCTGATTGGCAAACCAATGTGAGTTTAAAACTCACCGATGCGAGCGTATCTGGTCGTCATATCAACAGTTTTACTATAGCAGCTGCAGGTGATAAAGCTGATCATCAACTGCAACTTAATTTAGATGCCGCTGACGGAGAAGCTCAATTTGAAGTTGCTGGTAAATTTATTAATCAAGTATGGCAAGGCCGTGTCAGTGATGTATTACTTACTGATAATGTTATTCGTGTTAGCACACAACCGGCGGTTGCAATTGAATTTAATATCGACAATGGCGATTTTTCGGTGCAGCAACATTGCTGGAAAAGTGACAATAGCAAACTTTGCGTTGAGCAGCTTAGCCAAACTAACCAACAAGGTCAGTTTAAAGCGCAACTGGATAATTTTGATCTAGCCGAAATAAAACATTTATTACCTGAGAATATTATTACCGAAGGGGGCTTGAACGGCCAACTAAATGCGAATTGGCAAAACACTCAATTACAAACTTTAACAGCAGCAATTAGCTCACATGATTTGGCGGCTACGCTTATAAATGAAGATAAGCGCTATCGTTTACCAATAGAAACGTTTTCGCTTAACGCCACCGCGGGTCAACAAAATGCACAATTGCAGGCTCGCCTAAGCTCTAGTGTGATTGGTGATATCAGTGCTGACCTCAATGCTGAAGATTTAACTGGTCAGCAATTGCTTCGTGGTCAACTTATGATTGATAAGATTTTATTAACCGATTTACAGCCTTTTATGGGTACTCTAGAGCAATTAAAAGGCAGTATTAGCGGGCAAATTGCGTTAGCTGGCACGCTCAGTGCGCCATTGTTAAATGGTGAACTTGAGATTTCCGACGTGAATTTACAAGGCGAGCAACTTCCAGTCGCGATTGTGGATTCAAATATTAGTATCGCATTTGATAAAACCAAAGCGACCTTAGAGGGTCAGTTAAAAGATGCTGAAGGCGGTGACTTAGCACTGACCGGTGATATTGATTGGCAAGGGACTCAACCTGCAGTTAACTTAGCGGTACTTGGTGAGCAGTTTTATGTGCGTGCGCAGCAAGGAGTGATTTTTAAGATCTCCCCAGACTTAAAAATAAGTTTAGTTGATAATGCTTTTAAACTAGCAGGGCAAGTGGTTGTCCCGTATGGTCGAATAGAAATCGAAGAGTTACCAGAAGGCGCTGTGCGAGTCAGTGATGATGAGATTATTATTGATAAGCAGACTAAGCAAACGCAAGCAGTGCCTTTTGATTACGATATAAACTTAAAGCTAATTGTTGAAAACGATGTGCGTATAAAATCTTTTGGTTTGGAGTCAAAAATTGAAGGTGATTTAGCGATTAAAATGGATCAACAAACGCCAATGATCACCACCGGTGAATTGAATTTACGACAAGGGACATATCGTTCATTTGGTCAAGATTTGATAATTCGCACCGGGCAAATTGGTTTTAGTGGCCCAATTGATAAGCCGTACTTAAATATTAAAGCGATCCGTAATCCAGCCAATACAGCTAATGATGTTATTGCCGGGATCACTTTAACAGGCAATATCGACCAGCCTGTATTCAAAGTGTTTTCAGAGCCTGCAATGGATCAAGCACAATCACTCGCTTACTTGTTAAATGGTCAACCATTAGGTGAAGGTGATAGCTCAACCGATGCGATGTTAACTCAGTTGTTGCTATCGCAAGGGGTGAGCCGCAGCGAAGGAATGGTTTCTAAAGTTGGTGAAACGTTTGGTTTATCTGATGTGAGTTTGAGCTCTAAGGGTAGCGGCGAGGAAACCAAAGTTGAAATTTCGGGTTACGTTGCGCCAGGCATTCAAGTGAAATACAGTGTGGGGATTTTTGACTCCCTTAGTGAAGTGGCTGTACGCTATCAGTTACTGTCGCAGTTATACATTGAAATCACCAGTGGCCTGTATCAAAATGTTGATATTCTTTATAAATTCGATTTAGATTAATGGTCATGATGCATTGAGAGCCTATATTTTAGCTTATTTATTTTGTTCTTTTAGTGGCTTAGCTAACACGCAATTAAGTGTTAGCTAAGCCGAAGGTCATCCTTATCCTGCTGAGTTACTCGCACTGGTATTAAGTAAGTCTGCTATCACTATTGCGCAAGCTAATTTAAAAAATCGTCTAATTGTTCAGCTTCGCAATCCCTTATTGCCGCGCAGTGCGCCGATTCAGCAACAACAATTTTGGCTTGATAAAAAAACCTTAACCCAATAATGTAGCACCACTAATAATAAAAAAAGTTGTGGGATATGTTGAAAAAATCATGCTTAGCTGCGGTTGCGTTAATCTTGAGTCAAACAAGCGTGGCAAACACGGTTGAACAACCAACAGTCAGTGATGTAATGAGTAATGTAAGCGCATCAGAATGGCGAATGGTAGACACTGATAATATCATTAAAATTACTCTACCTTCGGGCGCGGCGTATATTGAACTTAATCCATTACTTGCACCAAAACACACACAGAATATAAAAAAACTTGCTCGTGAAGGCTTTTATAGAGGTTTGAGTGTTTACCGTTTTGTGGAAGGTTTTGTAGCCCAAGGCGGTGATGCCAGTGGTAAAAAAGTAATTAACACTGCAAGTAAAGCTGTACCTGCTGAGTTTTATTTAGCGACTAAAATGGCACTTAAAATTACCGAACTGGATAGAGAAGATGGTTACGCTGCAATCACGGGGTTTTTAAATGGCTTTGCAGTGGCACAAAATGAAGCGCAAACCCAAACTTGGCAAGTACATTGTAACGGTATATTTGCGATGGCAAGGGATAATGATATTAACAGCGGTGGCACTGAGTTTTATGTCACATTAGGTCATGGACCTCGTTACTTAGATAGAAATATTACCGTATTTGGCCGGGTGCTAGAAGGCATGGCTCATTTTAATCTGCTCTCACGCATAGAAACAGCAGGAGAGAAATTTAATCCAATAACGGATCTGCAAGTTTTAGCTGATATAAGCAAAGAGGACCTGAGTCAATTTAAGATGCTAAAAACAGATTCTAATAGTTTTAAAATGTTGATTAAAGCGCGTCAAAATCGCAGTGAAGCATGGTTTGTAGAAACGCCTAATTATGTTGATGTATGCGGTATGTCAATACCAACTAAAAGAGTTAGTGAGCTAGAAAGTTAGCGAGTTGAAAATTAACCCCGAGCGGGCTCGGGGTTCTATACAATAAAATGACTATTATTGGCGGTTTATTTTCACGTTAAATGGTATTGTATCGTGATCTGTGGATCGATATGGGTTGATATCAAGGCCACCACGTCGGGTGTAACGGGCATAAACTTCAAGCTTGGTAATCTTCAATTGCGTGATTAAGTCACAATAAATACGCTCAACACATTGCTCATGAAACTCATTATGAGTACGAAAAGAAATCAAATACCGCAATAAAGACTCTTTACATACTTGCTCACCGGTATAGCGAATAATAATACTCGCCCAGTCAGGTTGTGAGGTGATCAAGCAATTAGATTTTAATAAGTGACTGTGCAGTGTTTCAGTCACTGTATTTGTCGCGACCGCTTGTAAAGAGTTAGCATGTAAATGGTAGTTATCAATTTCAATGTCTAAGTCGTCAATGCACTCACCAGGCAACGGCGTACAGGGTAAACAGTTATAATCACTCGGGCTGTACAAAGTAACATTGACGGGCTTTGCTACTGCTGTCGATAGATCCGCAGTTAGAATAGCCTGTACGTCATCAATTGAATCAAAACGGCTTTGATTAAAGCTATTTAAATATAACTTAAAAGACTTTGATTCAATGATATGGCTACTTTGACAAGGAAATTCAAAGGTGGCCACGGCAACCACAGGTTTACCTTTTGCGTTTAACCACGACAGCTCATAGCCAGTCCAAAGATCTTGACCTTTAAAGGGTAAGGCACTTTCATCAATGTTTAAATCATCGCGGTTAAGTTTACGTGCGATCGGAAACAATAAGCTCGGTGTGTAGGTATCTACATACTCGGTTGACTGGCCAAGTACGCTGCCTTTTAGTTCAGGTGAATTGCTGTAATCTGTCATGTTACGTCTTTTATAGTTACAATAGCGCCATTATACCTAAAGCTTATGAGTTTCACAGTATGAGTATTGCTACAGAATTAGAACAACTTCATCAACGATTTGCCCAGCGCCAGTTAGAGCAGACAGATTCATTACCATGTATTGAGCACGACAGTGATTGGTCAAGCCCTTGTGAGGTTGGCAGTGCGGATGCAAATGGTATGATCCAATGGCAGGCGACGCGTCGCAGTCCTACAGGCTCTTTAACTGATTTAGCAGCAGCCCTTGAGGTTGAATTTCCACAAGCACTGAATGAGTATTATGGCGCGTTTTTCGCAGGAGCAATTACTGCCAAAATAAACCAACATAGCGTGGAGTTACTGCAAGCTTGGAATGAAGATGACTTTGATTTACTGCAGCAAAATATAACCGGGCATGTATTGATGAAGCGTAAGCTTAAGCAAGAGCCAACGGTATTTATAGGCTTAACGGATCAAGACGATTTATTAGTATCAGTATTAATTTCTTCAGGTGAAGTATGTTTGGAGTATGTCGGAAAGAAACCGCATCATACCTTAGCGGCTAATCTTGGAGAGTTTATTGCAGCACTTGAAATATAACAATGCTAAAAAAGGGAACTGCAGTTCCCTTTTGTTTTATTACTGAAAATCCCACGATATATTAGACACTAAACCACATGGTTCACATCTAAAATCAAATAAGCCAAACCATGATTCAGGTAACTTCCACTCGTTATTACAGCCTGGGCATTTACGTTCAAGCTCAGATGCTTTGTCTTTGCCACCAACCCGATACAAATAATAATAAACTGGCTTTTTAGTTAAAAAGCTAACACGTTTGGCAATATCTTTACCGCGACGAGAAAGATCGCTATCAATGTTTGATATTTCATCTAATGCAGGAAATTCACAACGCGTTGCACCATTAATTTGAATTTGGTCGCATGCTTGCCAGTCTTCTTGCCATTTTATTAAAGTTTTATAATCACCATTGGCAATCGCGGGTATTTTAAACAACGGAACGGGTAAAAAATCATCACCGCAATACAGCGGACTACATGTATGCACATAGGTTGTATATAAAATATAGCTGGACGGCTCATGACACTCATCTGCACCATTAGAGTGAATATCTTGGCCGATCACTTTTACTTTTGGTGCCAGCAATCCAGCGCTATGTAATTTATCAATGCTGTGTTTTACAAATGGACTGTTGTTGAGCGGGTGCATTGCATCATCAGTGGGACACATAACACGCGTTACAAAGTAGCCATCTTTTAATACTGTTGGGAATTCTTCTCCCATTATTTGCCCATTAAAGCGCAGTGCATTAACTAAGCGGTTTATCGCTTGTTCGGCATTTTCAAGGGTCGTATCTTGGTAACAATCAAACGTTAAATCAACAACAAACATGATGGATCTCTAATTTATTATTTTTCAAGTAGTGCTAGTAAGCGGTCTAGTTTTGCTTCGATGCGATCAAGTTGACTAGAGTTGTCTACAGTCTCACTTTTTTGCTGAGGTTGTTTTGCTAAATTATGGATAGAATCAGGGTTATTTTTATATTGGCTAACAGCAGCAATAATAACAGGCAATGGAATAGGTTGTGTCAGTTTACTTTTAGTTAAAGCTACAGTAGGAATTTTGCCTTCATCAAGAAGGGCTTTAATTGCATCAAAAACAACAGCATTCATTCGATTTTTAAACTCTTTAAAGTAAGGCATAGCACTAACATGTGCTGCGCCGGGTATAATAACAGGTGGTTGGCCGTAGCCAAATACTTTTACTGCTGACGTAAACGTACATCCAGTTCGTCAATCACTTCACTCCAATCACCATCTTCTGCTAATGATTCAGCAATAAAATGTTGTTGTGCTTGATCCCAAAAAGGGGCGTCTTGTAATAATGTTGTGGCGGGTAATGAATGAGCAGCAATGAAAGTGTCAATCTCAGCCTCTGAACTTGGTAAGCCGAGTTGTTTGAATAATGTATTGATATCGTGTTTAGTGGTATCCATGTCATGCCCCTTGATGGTAACGGTAAAACAGTTATAGAACTTTATGATGGGTTGTTAGAGTTTAACACCCGCTGAATTTGCCTTTTAACGCAGATAGGAATATACCTATAGTTGTTGATGTACAAAAAATCAAAATAATAAAAAGGACTAGCTATGACAGTTGAGACTGAAAATGAGACATTTCGAGTTCAATATATCGCTGCAGAAGACATTAGTATTGCTGCGAGCTTAATCTATCAAGCTTATCATGATGATCCGCTATTGCAACCAATGCTCAATTATAGTGAGGCGAATAAAGCCGTTTATGAAAAAAAATTACGTGCTCTGATCCGTGAAGAGCTCAGTACTTTTTGGCAAGAAAAACAGCCGCTGATTGGTTTATATAAAAATGATCGTTTAAAAGCGGTTGCGTGTGTATTCGAATCATCAAGTCAGCTGCAAGCACAGCGCTATTGGCACTGGCGTTTAAAGTTAATGCTTAGTGCTGGCTATTTGCAAACAAATCAATTAATTGAAAAAGAGCAAACGATCCGTAATGCGCTCGCAGCACAAGGAAATTACTATTTTTTAGCCTTTATCGCAGTTGATCCTCATTTTCATGGTGAAGGCCTCGGCCGTCATCTACTGCGTGGCTTGAATGATTTAGTTAGCGGTAATCCAGCTGCATCGGGTATGGCTGTATTTGTAACCCAAGATAAACATACCGCGTTTTTTGCCAGTGAAGGTTTTGTGCACTTACAACAACTGACTTTTAACAATGTACAAGGTGAACTGCTATTTAAATCAGCTCAATAGCATTGATTTAAGATAAAGCGCCATAATGGAAATGTCACTGTAGGAGATGTCTCACATTATCGTGCGCTTAAGCCTTTTATATCGCTGTGATCATGATTGATTTCATCGTAACAAACTGTTTTATAGTAAAAAAATTGTTTTTGCAAATTTGTTACATGAAAATTATTATTATTTATGACTACCGCTGAGTCCACTTTGCTTTAAACTTTACTTTGTCAAGACGACACAGACTCAATGAATGAGCTGCTGCCAAGGAAACGGATTATGGCAATTAAGCAAGATGCTTAGCAGGAAGCAAATGGACAAGTTAACACGGATGCAAGGATGAGTTAGGACACTGCGAGGATGCGGTACATTAGCGGAGCTAATGATAAGGATAGCCCAAAGGATTATATTACAGGAAGTAATAGGAGCGTTTGGAAACGCAGGATGGCCAGGTAGGCAAAGAGGATAACACTAGGATGTGTAGGATATTGCATAGATGCAATGTGAGGGTGTATTTGGATATATACCCGTTCAGGGGATAGATAAAAATGGTAGCTTCGGCGTAGGTATGGATGCCTTATTATGGACGAAGTCAGATTGGGGCGTAACTATATGTTACGCCTTAGTTTTTTATAGTTAACGTGAAATGATTAAATATCAGTGTGCGCTGCTAACTCGTTAACTTTCTAACTCGCTAACTTGCAAACTTGCAAACTTGCTAACTCGCTAACTTTCTAACTTTCTAACTCGC
>NZ_JACJDM010000219.1:0-312 GCF_014163545.1 Pseudoalteromonas sp. SR45-6 | reverse complement strand
AAAACGCTTGCGTAAAATTCGCCGCGCCCTATAATGCGACCCCACTGAGACGGCAGCAGGCAACGCTTAAGCTGCAAGAGTTAATCAGTTAGTCGAGTAAAACTTAAGTTTAGATTTTTAAGAAAGTTTAAAATTAAGTGTTGACAAAAAAATAGGAAGGCGTAATATGCGCAGCCCTAGCGAGATGAAGTTTAACTTTAACCGCAACGTTCTTTAACAATATAAAGCAATCATCTGTGTGGGCACTCGTACAGATTGAGTTCTAACAGCCAAGCTTAGTTCGCTAAGCAAGGCAAAAAATTTAGAGTCTCA
>NZ_JACJDM010000218.1:0-314 GCF_014163545.1 Pseudoalteromonas sp. SR45-6 | reverse complement strand
TGTGCAACAACAGGTGAAATAGATTATATGGTTGTATCGGGTTCAACGGATGAAGGTAATGATATATTCGTGACTTTAATTAAGTTTGATGACCAGTGGGATGTACCCGCAGGAACTATGTCTTGCTGCAGAGCCACAGCGGGGGCTATGGTTGGAGTATATGATAGGGTATTCCCAGGAAAAGTCGCGGTTGAATGGTTAGATAAGTCAGAAAATAGAATTTACTTTGGTGAAGTTGCAATAGACAAAAAAGGTTACAAATTAGCTAAATCTCTCCCTTATTTTACTTTATCGACAGGTGAGGTATTTAAGAA
>NZ_JACJDM010000217.1:0-317 GCF_014163545.1 Pseudoalteromonas sp. SR45-6 | reverse complement strand
GCCAGTGCCAGTGATGAAGCAGGTAATGTGCGCACGATCACTTCGACTGATTTTGATGGTACGCCACCGACGCTCACGGTGAGCGTCGATACATTGAGCAATGACAACACCCCAGCCATTAGTGGGACCACTGATGCGGGTCAAGGGGCTGCAGTGACGGTGGTTGTTACCGATAAAGATGGCAACAGCGAAACCCTCAGCGCCACCGTGGATGCCAATGGTGATTGGGTAATTAGCCCGACAACCCCACTGCCTGATGGTGCGTTTAGTGTTGATGTCAGTGTCCTTGATGGTGTTGGCAACGAAACCACCGACTC
>NZ_JACJDM010000216.1:0-323 GCF_014163545.1 Pseudoalteromonas sp. SR45-6 | reverse complement strand
CCGCCAGCGTTCAATCTGAGCCATGATCAAACTCTTCAATTAAAAGTTTTTTGTCTTTCGACAGCTCAATGAATTCTGAATTTATTTAATATCTTTCGATATTGAATTGACTGTGCCGAAGCAACCTATAAATAAGTTACTTCTGTTGGTCACTCAGTTTCAATTGAGACTCTAAATTTTTTGCCTTGCTTAGCGAACTAAGCTCGGCTGTTAGAACTCAATCTGTACGAGTGCCCACACAGATGATTGCTTTATATTGTTAAAGAACGTTGCGACATTGTCGCTAGGGATGCGTATAATACATCCTTTATTTTTCGAGTCAA
>NZ_JACJDM010000215.1:0-323 GCF_014163545.1 Pseudoalteromonas sp. SR45-6 | reverse complement strand
CATTGGTGGGTGCCCGCACTTACTTTTTCTTGGAACCTGTTTTTTCTTAATTTATTACCAATAACAGAGAGTTACCTCCCTAAAAAGCAAATATATTTTGACAGAAAAAAACAGTTAGTCGGCTTTACCTATAAGATACCTGGTTGTGAAGAGCGTGATGAGCTGGGTAATTGTTGTTTTAAATGGGCTGATATTGTATGCCACCTTGATATAGTGGCAACACGCCCGGGTGTAATGGGGTTTGTGCCTTTTATTAGTCATATTGATGAGGATAAATACCCTGAGACTAAAATAGCTGTTCAAGTGCCTGATAACTCAAATAA
>NZ_JACJDM010000214.1:0-330 GCF_014163545.1 Pseudoalteromonas sp. SR45-6 | reverse complement strand
CATAATCTGACAGTGTGTTTAGTTGTTGTAAGGTTAATTTAGCTGGACGACCTTTAATCGGTTTGTTGTTCAAGCCAGTAACGCCATTATTAAGGTAGTTTGAAACCCATTTATTGACACTGCCGCGCGCTGTATTTAGCCGCTTAGCAATATTCGTTCTGTTTTCACCCTCAAAGAATAATGAAACAGCAAGCAGGCGTATTCGCTTTCTCGCATTAGGCTCTTTACGTGATAAAGCTAAAAGTTGCTTGGATTTTTCTAAGTTCAATTTAGTAAAAGTAGATAAGTATCAGTGTGCTAATTAGATCACATAATTTGGCAGATTGGTAT
>NZ_JACJDM010000213.1:0-334 GCF_014163545.1 Pseudoalteromonas sp. SR45-6 | reverse complement strand
GTTTAACTTCGCCAGAAGTTAATATTGAATACTAAAGTAGATACCAATCAATCAACTCCTAAGAGTTAACTAAATGGCACTGAATGATACTGCTATCATTCTTTTTTACTTTTGAAAACTCTGTATAAATAAAAATGTTATTCATACGAATTTTATTATCAGCTTTTCCAAATTTTTAAAGAGCATATTAATTAGTGAGCTCAAAGAGCAAACTAACTAACAATCATCTGTGTGGACACTACGAACAAATAAGTTCTAAATCGTATAAGGAGGTGATCCAGCCCCAGGTTCCCCTAGGGCTACCTTGTTACGACTTCACCCCAGTCATGAATCA
>NZ_JACJDM010000212.1:0-340 GCF_014163545.1 Pseudoalteromonas sp. SR45-6 | reverse complement strand
CAACAATTAAATAAGGCCTGATATTTTCTTCTACTTCTCCTGTGCTTATCCATGCATAAGCAGGTAAATTTTTAGCTAATTTATAACCATTTTTATTTATTGCCAGTTCACCGTAGTAAATTCTGCTCTCTGACTTATCTAACCACTCAACCGCTACTTTTTCTGGGAATTTTTGATCGTAAACACCAACCATAGCTCCCGCTGTGGCTCGACAACAAGACATAGTTCCTGCGGGTACATCCCACTGGTCATCAAACTTAATTAAAGTCACGAATATATCATTACCTTCATCCGTTGAACCCGATACAACCATATAATCTATTTCACCTGTTGTTGCACA
>NZ_JACJDM010000211.1:0-344 GCF_014163545.1 Pseudoalteromonas sp. SR45-6 | reverse complement strand
GTACTAATTACCCGTGAGGCTTAACCATACAACGCCAAACGCGTTTTATGTGATAGTTGATAGCGCAAGAAGTTAATAGACTAAAGTAGATTTACTGAAAACTTTATTATCAGAATTCCAAATTTATAAGGTGACTCTTAGCGCGTAGCGTTAAAGTTGAGGCACCTTGCGCAAAGGAAATGTAAGCACTACGTGCTTTGTCATTACTCCTTCGCACCCTATTTGCTTGGTAACAATAGCGTTTTGGACCCACCTGACCCCATGCCGAACTCAGTAGTGAAACGAAACAGCGCCGATGATAGTGTAGCATTTGCTATGTGAAAGTAGGACATTGCCAGGCTCCA
>NZ_JACJDM010000210.1:0-356 GCF_014163545.1 Pseudoalteromonas sp. SR45-6 | reverse complement strand
CCACTAATGGCTGGGGTGTTGTCATTGCTCAATGTATCGACGCTCACCGTGAGCGTCGGTGGCGTACCATCAAAATCAGTCGAAGTGATCGTGCGCACATTACCTGCTTCATCACTGGCACTGGCAGTCACAGAGGCCACTGTTAGCAGTGGAATGGTTAAGCCCACAAGCGTCCAGTCGCCATTGGCGTCAGTTGTAGTGGTATAGGTTGCGCCTATACCGCCACCAATGAGATTTTCAGTGATGGTGATAGTACTACCAGCAGGTAAATCGGAGGTACCGCTGAGAGACACTAACTGTCCTAATAGGAAGGTGGGCACAAACGCAAGCTCTGGTGGAATTGTATCCACCACGCC
>NZ_JACJDM010000020.1:0-68951 GCF_014163545.1 Pseudoalteromonas sp. SR45-6 | reverse complement strand
GTAATTTACTCATAGATATAGGTCTTGTTGACATTATTGTTATCCTCATCAAATGATTTAGATAACGGTTTAACATACCTACAAAAATGATAAAACGTGAACTCGGTTACGAGTGGCATTAAGCTTTGATCGGCAAAATCATTAAGAACACAAAAGTGATCATTATCGAGAGATTTTCGTGATCAAAGCTTAATGAGAATAAGTGATCAAAGTTAATGCCATTGGGTGATCAAAGCTGGGGAGAATATGCACTACTGGTGATAGATACCATTAAGATGATGTGATTACATCAACTAAGTGTCGTATGTTTGCTATGTTTTATCTAAGCAACGAGAGTAATTAATATGACAATAGCAAGTAAAGTAACGACAAGAATAAATCGCTCTAGGCGTTATGTTTTTGAGCGCGCTGATTTTGCTGATATTGCAGGTTACGACCAAGTGGGACGGGTTTTAAAAAAGCTAGTTGATAGTGGCCAGTTGTTGCGTATTGGGTATGGGCTTTATACCAAAGCGCGAGAAAATCGCATTACTGGCAAGTTAATGCCAGCATCACCTGCGGGAGCAGATGGAGTCATTTTAGAGGCTATTGAAAAACTGGGCGTTGAGTATCAATTTGATGAATTTTCACAACGCAGTCTTAATGGTGAAAGTTTACAAGTTCCCGCTTCATTTAAAATAATGACCAATAGTCGATTTAAGCGCAAGATTGTTGTAGATAATAGCGCTATCAATGCAAGTTGATAGCGATTTATTTTTAGATGTAGCAGATGCTCTTGGTATGGGTAACCCTGCCATTGTTTAAAAAGATTATTACGTAGTTGCATTGCTAAAGCTACTTTCAGAGTTATTTTTTGATACGCATTTTTTAGTTTTTTCAGGTGGTACGGCATTAACAAAGTCAGGCATTAAAACTCATCGAATGTCTGAAGATGTTGATATAAAAATCATTCCTAAAGATTTAGCTGCTAACACCTCTAAAACTAAAAGAAGAAAGGCAAGAAAAGCGCTCCATTTACAGTTAATTGATGCAATTAATTCATATGATTATTTTTCTGTAGAAAATGCTCCAACCGTTTTTGATGAATATCGATATCAACAAATTGATATTCGTTATCCTCAAGCCCATTCAAAAACTCCATGCTTACGACCGTTTATTAAATTAGAGCTTATAGAAACATTACTTTTTGATAATGTACAAAGCCGCAATATATCTTCTCTAGTGAACGAGATAACTCAACAGGTACCAGAAGTGCCGCTGATGGATTTTTCTAGCATTAAGAGTACACAAGCTGAAAAGTTAGTGTCTATGCTTAGGCGCACAGCGAACTTTGCACGTGATAATAGAAGAGACGATGATCCTGCGCTAATTCGCCATATTTATGATACGTATTATATTCAACAAGCTGGATTGGCGAATGTTCAAGATGTAGTACCTTTAGTGCAAAAAGTCATCGCGGAAGATATTACCCGTTATGGTAATCAGCATGCAGAATTTATGGAAAATCCGATTACTGAACTTAGGTTTGCTTTAGGTGTATTACAAGCGAATTCAATTTATGAAGCGCGTTTTAATAAATATGTCGTGCCAATGGTTTATGGTAATCATAGCCTTAATTGGGAGCATGCATTTGATGTATTTAAGTTATATTGCGACCAAGTACTAAATAATATAAAGCTTTAAATATCGTCGCCAACGCGACATTAACCATCAAATTTGCAATTAAAAACCAGAACGCGAGATAAACTCACGCCTACAATTTAAAAGCTGCACTTTTCGCGTCAGCAAGCTTAATGCCTACAGTAGTAACAGGAGCTAGGTTCTAGGGAAGTGACTAGGGACTAGGGTTTGCACCAGCTCGCTGCGTTGTATTTTCTTCTCTGATTCTAAGTGATGTATTCACCACAGAGGTTAAGAGGCGCTGCGCTTTAGAGAGTGAATATAAAGACCGCGTCAGCAAGCTCAACGCCTACGGTAGTAAAAGGCGCTAGGTACTAGGATTTGCTCGTAGCTCGAAGCCCGTCGCTCGAAGCTAATAATTTAAAACAATAACAGCTAAAGCCAGTTCCTACGATTTCAATTCGCAAACTCACACAATGAGGCAATTAAGTTTATTACTTGCCTCACTGTGTGAGGCGAATAATGGCATGAGCTTTATATATCAAACGCAAAGGTTTGCTTTAGTAACGGTTGTATATTTGTTTTTATCGCAATGGGTTTGCCATCTGCAAAGCGCTTAGGGTTTACCGTAATAAATCCCCAAAACTCTAAAAACCGCTCTATAAAACGGGATCTGATTAAAACACCTAACAGATCTTGTGGTTCTTTGTATTGCGTAGCTGGCACTTCATTTAGTAGGGCAGGAAATGCGGTAATGACTTCTTCAGTCAATTGCTCAACTGAACCGTGACTTTGGATCCGCCATAGCATAAATACCCAAAAAGTACGTAGATCGCAATCACTGACAAAGCTATCAAAATAGGCCCAATTATAGCGTGTGGTGGCAGCTTCAAGCATGGGTAAGAAGAAAGCTTTTATACCCTGTGTTTGATACTGTTTTTGGGCGGTTTTTTTAACATGGAAACGGCCGCTCTTAAGGTAAATAATGCCTGCAATATCTGCCAAAATTCGGGTGTAATGTAAGGCGTTAATTTTGTCTTCGTTACTACCTGCAAACTCACTGATACTGACAGGCTTTTCATGCTCAGATACGGCAAACTCTGGGAGTAATTCACTTGCTTGCTTGGCTATTTTGGCTGGTAAATTACCTTTGGTTGTTGCTTTAAATGATCCTCCTTGTTGCATCGCTTCATCTAGTATTATCGCTAAGTAGCGCATCACAGGACTTGTTGTTAGCTCATTCGGTATACTTATTGTTACCCCTGCCAACTCATTAAATGGTGCTCTTAGCCAATTATCCATTTGATTGGCTGACAGGCCGCAAAAATCATCTAATGAACTATTGTTGATGCCTGAAATTTTATGTTGAGCTATCAGGTTCATTTCATCTAGGCTTAAATCAGGGTTAGCAGCAATAGTGTGTGCTATTTCGTCAAATACTTCGCTGTGCTGCTTTGATGCGCTATCCATACAACAACGCTTATATTTTTTACCGCTATTACACGAGCATGGATCGTTTCTGCCTAACTTCATATGAAATAACTCTTAGTTTTGAAACTTTGCGTAATTCTAATCAATTTACTGACGTTGGGTCAAAGTAAGGTTTGCATTGATTTGATATTAGCAAACTTAAGTAGCTGGTTCCTACAATTGTAAAAGCGCTAGGATGTTTGCATAAACTCGCTAACTCACACAATGAGGCAATTAAGCAAGCTATTTGCCTCTACTAAATATTAGAGGCGACAACTATCCTGACACAGGGGGAGGTGAATGGTTGTCGGAAACTTCTAATTGAAAGTCTTGCTGCTAGCGTAAAAAATGCTACGCTATCCCTAATTTAACGACAGTGATGTATATATGATTAAAAGGATTTTATTGGCTATCTGCGTGATTTCAAGCAATAGCACATTGGCCGCAGAGCAGTATTCGCAATCACGGTGTGATGCTATTAAAGCCGAGCGAGAAAAAGTTCAGGATAGAATGAGGGTAGGGTATAAGGCAGCTGAAGGTGAGCGTTTACGCAGGCGCTCAACTGAGTTGTTTGAAATATTAGGTCGTCACTGCATAAGCCCAACTAATTGGAGGAGCCACAGTTCAGGTTCACGAACTTATACTCGCTCATCTGCGAATGATTTATTAACTAAAAAAGTTCATGACTCAACGGTCTATAGTAAAACATACGACAGTGATAGCAAGCGACTCGCGTGGAGTAGCTTTTACCAATATCCTGAGCGCTGCCGTGCTAAAGAAATGCAACAAACTGACTTTGTTTGGTGCAGTGAAAATCGAGCTGAGCAGCGTGCAAAATTTGAAGCCCAGTGGCAAGCACCAAGCAAAGCAAGCGTGAATGTTAAACAGCCAACGGTTGTTTTATCTCAACAAAACGCTACTGCAATAGCCACAATTACACATTCGATGACGCTAACCCCAGTGTCAAAAGCTGATACCCGTTTGAATACAGTTGCTTTGAAAAATGAAGGCTATAACTACAAAGTTTGGCAATTAGTGGCTGTTGGTTGCCTTGCCTTTATGGGAGTTTTTGGCGCTTACCGCTGGTTTAAAGATTAAGTGCAAACAAGTCGCTCTAAGTAAACGCCGGGTTAGGTTAGGCTTATTGTCACGTAAAGTATGAACTACGGGTTAACTCGTTACTGTAGTTTGGCTTGGGGCTGATAATCACCTTGCTCTAAACCTTTAAAGTAAGATTGGTAACGGCCGTTGTGCTTAAACTGTGATAAGTACTGATTAAAGGTGTTGAGCAGTTTTTCACTTTCGCTGTTATTTTTTGGAAATAGTAAGAAGCTTTTATTAATTAACAGGGGTTTGGGGTGGTGGCTAATAACATTAACAAGATCGGGCAGTTGGTGTTTGAGGGTAAAGTAGCCAACACTTTGCTCTTCAGCAAAGGCGTCGATACGCCCTAGTGCTAAACGGCGAAAGTTTTGCTCGGTATTACCTACCCGCGACATTTCAAAAGAGCCTTCGGCAAGGGCTTTATCAAACTCTGGGCCATAACTATAGCCAAGCCCACCACCGAGTAATAGGCCTTTTAAATCTGCAATATTTTGCCAATCAAAATGGCGCTGCTTTTGATAAAAAAACACAAATCGTTCACTGAGTACCGGTTCGCTATATAAGTAAGCAGTTGCTCTTTCGTCACTGAACATCCATACCGCAGTAGCGGCATATTTGTTATTTTCGGTATCGTGATATGCACGTGACCAAGGTAAAAATGTAAAGTTAACGGTAATGCCTGCTTCAGCAAATATATCGCGAATTAAATGCGCTACTACACCTTGGTAGGGCAGCGATTCACTGAGAAAAGGCGGCCATTCACCTGCGCTAAGTTGAATTGTCGTTGAGTCAATACTTTGCGCTGTTGGTACTGCTTTACTGGCGTTACTTACACACAACAGTAGTAACAGACTGGCGTTGCATATGTTGCGTAATCGTTTAGCTGTTCGCATTGTGTAATTTAGCATTTATGATCATGGTAAAAAAATCTGCATTGGTTATAAATTCCTCATTTATGATACTACAGTAGCGATCATGTAAAAGCGAATTAGTTCATAAAGTTATGCTGGGGTTATATGAGTTATCTGATGAGTGAAACCTATCTGGTTGTGGTGTGAGGCGACGTTTAATTGAGTCCCATATCAAATTCTGGCAGTTAGAAGTTTACCCTAATTTTGAATATAACTGCCACTATAAATATTATTTAGTTGGTCCTAAGGAGCATTTTAATTGGCCAAAGGTAATCGCTTTTCAAGCTTGGTTATTATCTAGATTTCAGCAAGATGATGACGCACTTAAACAATGTTTAAAGTAATACAGCATTGAGATTGACTAACTTTCTAACTTCATAACTTTCTTTAACTGGCTATCTAACACATTTAAATTAAAAGGTTTTACAATAAAGCCTGACACTTTCGCGGCGATAATTTCTTTGATTGCTGTGGAGCTGTCTTCGCAGGTGATCATTAACACCGGGATTTCGGCTAACTCTTGGTCATCACGAATACGATTGAGTAAAGTTTTGCCATCCATTTTTGGCATATGCAAGTCGGTGATAACTAAATCATAGCCTTGGTTTTGTAATAAACTTAATGCTTGTATTCCATCAGTCGCTTCAACAATATCGTGATAATTTAGTTTTCTTAACATATTTATTAATACATGGCGCATCAAAGGCATATCGTCAACGACGAGGATTTTCATAAAGTTAAATTGTCCATAATATGCAAATTACCTTAAGGTTAGTTAACAAAGTCTTACTCTGCCACAAAACACTGGGCAACTAGCTGACTAAGTCGCGCTATTTTTATATTGCTAAGTTGGCGGTAATCAAAGTATGGACACACAATCAACTTGTTTACTTTATCGATAGCAAATTCTTCATCTAACCACTGTAATTGGCACTGTAAGTGTCCTTGCTGCAGCAGCGCTTTAGCATATGTGCGTCCGGCAATAATATGCAAGGTATTATTGTTATTTAAAACCGGAGGGCTAAAAAGTAAGGCAGTTTGACTATTAAGCTGCAGCAGTTGTTCATCACGATAGTGTTGCCAAGTCGGGGCGAGTTTGGCGAATTGGTAATACTCGCTAGGCAGTGCAAATAACACTTTAGCATATACATTAAATACTTTACGCCAGCCATTACCACAGGCTTGGTTGATGCTGGCAATTTGTCCATCCACACATGACGTCACTGTACTTAGGTTGGTGTACTGTGGCATCGGTGGTACATTCGCTATATACACAGCGACTGTAAAAGCTGGGTCACCAAAGCCTATATTACTTGCAGCCTTACTCATTTATTTTTAGCTAGAATGCGGTCTAGATTATTAGCAAAGTTTTGACGATCACTTTGGCTAAGCGGTGGCGGTCCGCCGTTCATTTCAACGCCACTTGAACGCATAGTATCCATAAAATCGCGCACATTTAGTAACGAGCGAATATTTTCACTGGTATACAGTTCGCCGCGAGGATTTAGCGCTTGGCCGCCATTATCGATTACTTCGGATGCTAGCGGAATATCACCGGTGATCACTAGATCATTGGCTGCAATACGTTTGACGATTTCGTCATCAGCCACATCAAACCCTGATGAGACCTGCAACCGGCTAATGTATTTTGAAGGCGGAATACGCATTGCATGATTAGCGACTAAAATTGTTTCAGTTTGCGTACGCTCTGCGGCACGAAACAAAATTTCTTTGATCACCACTGGACAGGCGTCAGCATCAACCCATATCTTCATTGTTAACTTCTAATAGTTAGTAAAAAAATGATCCTAACCTAAGGCTTTTAGAACAACTAGTATTAAGTGAACTTTTTATGCTTTACTGCGTTGGTGGCCTAATTAACTATCAAGGAATCAACGATGAAAAATCAATTATTTATCACTCTTACTCTGTTCGTCAGTAGTTTACTGCTTGGCTGTACTGGCATGCCCGATAAGGTTGCACCAGTGAGTCCTTTTTCCATCGAACAGTACCAAGGTAAGTGGTATGAAATAGCCCGATTAGATCACTCTTTTGAGCGTGGTTTAGATAATATAACAGCGGATTATACAATTAACGATGATGGCTCTGTAACTGTGCTAAACCGTGGTTTTAATAGCGAGGAAAACAAATGGAGTGAGGCTCAAGGTACTGCGAAATTTGTTGATAGCAATAATGTTGGTCATTTAAAAGTATCGTTTTTTGGTCCTTTTTACAGCTCTTATATTGTATTTAAGTTAGACCAACAAAATTACCAATATGCGTACGTATCTGGCTACAATAACGATTATTTGTGGCTATTATCGCGTACCCCCACTGTGAGTGAGCAACGCTTAGCTGACTTTAAAGTGCTTGCGCAGCAAAAAGGCTTTGATACAGACAACCTGATAATGGTTAAACAGAACAGTACACCATGACTGTAAATCCCCTTTACAGTGATAGAGAATAGCTATGTAGGGCGGCTTGTGTAACTTTGACTTTGCTACGACTACACAGTAATAGGTTTTATTTTTTTATATTAAAAAGTAATTACTAGGTAATAAATATGACACATTAGAGGGATATCATATTCCGCATAGATTGATTGGCAATAGCTTCAATCAAGCTATTTGTAACATGAGTATCCCCCTACTATTTATAACCAAATCATTTGGATATAGGCAAACTAAGTTAGTTTGCCTTTTTTTTTGCTCAGATCATATTTTTACTAACTAAGCTTAAAAAACAGTTAAAAACAGCCCACTGAGCATTACAACGGTGATATTTAAAGCACTCATTATTTTTACCCAAGATGCTTTGAAGCTATAAAAAATCATTAATATTAAGACACTTAGCGCCATGTAACCACAAAATAGTAAAGCGCCGTAGCCGTTATGTTGTACAACACTCAGTACTAAGCTTAGTAAAATACTGATCCAAGCAGCGATCAAAAACTGTTTACTGAGTTTGTCGCTAGGGCGGGTTTTAAATACATCACGGTAATGATTAAATTTAGCCAAAGCAAAACAATTAAATGCCAGTAAACATAGGCTCAATTGCAGTAATTCATGCATTATGGTTGCTCCTGTAACTTAGTTTTTGCTGAACGGCGCGCCCGTTGTTGCGGTGTTTTAGCCGGAGTGTGAGTTGGTATTTTTTTGGCCTGAATTACAAATAAGGCTGCAAATATTAAGCACATTAAATCAAAACTAAACAACGCCCATTGGCCGTTTAGCAAGTAGCTTATTAGATTGCCATTGGTGGTAAGAGCATTAATAACAGGCACGCTGAGACAGGCGATACCGTTTATCCACGCGAGTAAAATCCACTGCGGCCTTGCGCGTTTAAATAGCGCAAACAAAGCAACGGCTAGCCAAGTCACAAAGAATGCAAGTATTTCTTTATCAGCGCGCTCAGGGGTTGTCATAGGCAGTAACCGGTTGGCAATAAAAAATGCGCAGGTTGCAAGTGGTAAGCCCATTAATGTGGCAAGGTTTAACCCTTCTACCAACTTTAAGCCAATTGTAGCGGGTTGGTCTTTTTTCATGCGTTCGCGAATACGCTTAGCCCACATAATACAGCCAGTTGCTATCATTACACAGCCAGCTACGCCGCATAAAAAGTATAACCAGCGTAATAATGGGTTAGCTAAACGGCCTGTGTGTAGGGCTGTTAGCGAGTCATAGAACACTTCAGTATTGGTTAATTGGGCAGCAGTTTTAGCTATTAAGCTGCCATCTACACCGTTAAATAATAAGGTGGGTGTTTGGTCGCGAACTAGGCTACCGGTGTCTGCACGGACTGTAATTGTGGCTGAGGCTTTATTTGGATCACGAATTGAAATTTGTGTTAAGTCAGCATCAGGCCAGTTAGTATAAACTTGATCTAAAATAGTATCGATGGCTATTAATGGAGCGCTATCTGGGCTAGTTTTGGTGCGCACATTAGTGGGTGACACATCGTTAAATAAACCACGAATACCATCTTCGTATGCGGTCATTGCTGGATAGGGGAATAACATAAATATTAGCGTGATTAGGCCTGTATAGGTGATCATAATATGAAAAGGTAACGCCAATACTGACGATAGATTATGACCATCTAACCAACTGCGGCTGCCTTTGTTGGCACGAAAGCTAAACATATCTTTAAAAATACGTTTGTGGATCACCACCCCAGATATCAGCGCTACCAACATAAATAAGCTCGCAAAGCAGACAATCCATCGGGCTGTGCGTACATCAATATAATGTAGGTCAAAATGCAGTCGGTAAAAAAAGTTACCACCTCTGGTGTCTCTTGTTTGTGCTATTTCGTCGCCTGTTTGTGGGTTGATATTGTGCTCTTGCCAACCACCAAAACGCTTCCCTTCAGGACGAGGCTTTTCATAAGCATAGTTAAGCTGCGGTTTTCGCTCTGTGGGCAAGTAAATTCCCCAACGCGTAGACTCCGGGCCTGCATTTTGTAAGTAATTAATACCACTGATGATTTGGCTTCGCTGTTGCGCTACACGCTGTTCAGGCGCTTGTACATTGTGCAGTGCTGGTTGATTCCATAGCGTTATTTCGTCCCGAAAAAAACTCACCGTACCGGCAAAAAATATTAAATAGAGTAACCAGCATACTAATAATCCAACCCAAGTATGCATCCAGGTCATGGAGCGGAAAAAACTCTCTTTCATAGCCAACCCTTTAGTAATGATAAGATCAGAGCACACCCTGAAGTAGTTAGTAAAATAGTGATCCATATTTTAGATAGTGACTTAACTGCAAACACCCAAATAAACACGCAGCTGTACACTAAAATAGTCAGGCTGATACTAAGCAGTACAGCATCTGATTTTTTCAGCGGTAAAATAATACTCAGTAACGCGGTAAACACGGCAGTAAAGGTATAACCACCAACAATGGCGGCAAAAAAGCGTGAGATAACAGCAAAACGGTAAGCATGGGCTTGATAAGCTTGGCTTAATTTAGATCTTATAGAGAGTGTTTGGCTGTTTTTGACAGATTGAGCGTGCATGATGATCCCTCAAAGTCCCAAATGGGGGCGAATAAAGAGGGTATTATATATTCTAGATACAGAAAAGATAGTGATTCGTATTTTCTTTGTTGTTTGTTCGGGTGATAGCGCAATAATACTCAGTATATTTACTTAGTAAAATGATGATCTGCTTTTATCATTTGCTGTTTTAATTGAAAAGTTCGCAAATTTTTCAACTGCTTGTATGCTTAGTGATTGGAAGGCTATAAGCCGTTACATTAATTTTTTAGGGAGTACTATGTCAGCACACAAAAAACTTAATTATGTTGAATTTGCCGCAGCAGATTTAATCGCCACTAAGGCATTTTTTAGTGCGGTTTTTGATTGGCAGTTTATTGATTATGGCCCTGAATATACGTCATTTAGTGCTGATACTGCTGGGCTTGATGGCGGTTTTTATCAAGCACCACTTAGCTCATTAACGCAACATGGTGCAGCTTTGTTAGTATTTTATAGCGAGGATATTGCGCAAACACAGGCTAAAGTAGAGCAATATGGCGGGAGTATTATAAAACCAATTTTTGATTTTCCTGGGGGCTGTCGATTCCATTTTACCGAGCCCAGTGGCAATGAATTTGCAGTGTGGTCAGAACATAATTGAACGCAAAAATAGATCATAATTTTACTAACTCAAGGAAATGAATTGAATGACAGATTTGAGTTGCGAAGAAATTAAAGCATTTGTACCAGCAAAAGATTTTGCGCTTAGTTGTGCGTTTTATCAGCATATGGGCTTTCAAATCGCGTGGGAAACCCCAGATATGGCGTACTTTTACCACGGAGACTGTAGTTTTTTACTGCAAAATTTTTATAATCCAGAGCACGCTAAAAATTTTATGATGCACTTATTAGTTGCAGATGTGACAGCATGGCATGATAAATTAACAAGTGCAGGGTTGGCGCAAAAATATAATATAAAAATTACTGAGCCAAGCTTGCAAGCGTGGCAAATGATTGATTTTGTTATTTATGATCCAAGTGGTGTGCTGTGGCGAATAGGGCAAAGCAGTGATGATGGCTAGCACCTTGTTAAAGCAAGTTAGTCAATGCGTGATCTGTGAGCCTGAGCTGGCGCTTGGGGCACGTCCGGTGCTGCAATTTAATCCCAGTGCGCGTATTTTAATTGCAGGGCAAGCGCCGGGGCTTAAAGTACACCAAAGTGGCATTCCATTTGATGATGCCAGTGGTAAGCGGCTGCGCGAGTGGTTAGGGCTTAAGCCATGCGATTTTTATGATGCAACTAAGGTTGCTATTTTGCCGATGGGCTTTTGTTACCCAGGTAAAGGTAAGTCAGGCGATTTAGCGCCGCGTAAAGAATGCGCACCTGCATGGCGTTCCCAGTTTTTAGCGGCACTGCCCAATATTAAGTTAACCATAGTGCTGGGTAAATATGCCCAAGCGTACCATTTACCACACACAAAACATTTACCCCTCACTGAGTTAGTAAAATCATGGCGTGAGTATTGGCCAGATGTTTTGCCATTGCCACACCCGAGTCCGCGTAATAATATTTGGCTAACTAAAAACCCTTGGTTTGAGCGTGATGTGGTGCCACAGTTGGCGCAAACTATTCAAGCAATTTTGCAATGTGAGGATGATTAGTTTGATGATCAATACCCAATTTGAGCAGCATGGCTTTTTTCATGTAAAAGGTTTTTACACTGAACGTGAACTTGTGCATGAGCGCGAAGTGATCAATTGTTTTCATCAGCAATGGATCGCAGATAATCAACAGTTTTATCAAACCAAGGCGGTTAATAGTGCCTATTTAACTGCAAATACCTATTTAGATGAGGCCCAGCGCTTAGTATTATTTAAGTTTATTGCCAGCCATAAGTTAATGGCTCAAGTTGATTCGATACTTGAATCAGCGGCCTTTATGAATACCCAGTTGTTTTTTAATCCGGTTAATCCTGAGCAAGAAAATTATTGGCATCGTGATATGCAGTACCATTTAAGCTTGGCGGAGCAGCAAGCTGCGCTATCGGGTCCTGAAGTGATACATTGTCGGGTTGCGCTTGAGGATGAGCCAGGTATTGAGTTAGTACCAGGTACCCATCGACGTTGGGATACCCCTGATGAGCTGGCAACTCGGTTGGCTATTGATCACAACAACACCAGCGATGATTTAGCCACCGGCCATGTGATAGAAATGCAAGCAGGGGATTTATTAATTTTCTCGGCAAATATGATCCACCGTGGTTTATACGGTAAAGACCGCTTAGCGCTGGATATTCTTTTTGGTGAGCCACAGCCCCATGTACTGCATTTTGTTCAGGATATCTGTTTGCCTACTCCAGCGATGCTTTCGACATTAGAAGATGCCAGTGCCTTTGCGGTTACTTTGGCACACCAAGAATAACCGCGCTACATAGACCTGCCTAAAAACCACATGGGCTGCTGTAATAATCTCGAAAGATAAACAGGTCTGAGCTACATTTCGCTGTTACTTAACAGCGCCAGTAGTTGATCTTTAGACATTTGCCCAGCATCACCACTGCCGGCGAGTACTTTATCTGCGAGTGCTTGTTTATGTTCGTGCAATTGCAGGATTTTTTCTTCAATGGTATTTTGTGCTATCAGTCGGTACACAGTAACGGGGCGTGTTTGCCCTAGGCGATGCGCGCGATCTGATGCTTGTTGTTCAACCGCAGGATTCCACCACGGATCGAGATGCAGTACATAATCAGCCGCCGTTAAATTAAGCCCCGTGCCGCCTGCTTTTAAGCTGATCAAAAACAGTGGTGCATGACCTGCTTGAAATTTATCAACTTGTTGTTTGCGTTTGTTAGTACTCATGCTGCCGTCAAGATAACAATAATCGATGCCGCGTTTTTGTAAGCGCTTTTCAACCAGTTTTAACACATCGACAAATTGGCTGAAGATCAGCGCTTGGTGGTTGTTTTCTAGTAATTCTTCAATAATCGCTTCTGCGGTGTCGAGTTTACTCGATGGCAACTTACTATTTTCTAATAACAACTGCGGGGCAATACAAGCGCGGCGTAATTTAGTTAATGACGCCAAGATAGTAATGTATTGGCTATCTTCCTGATTTGCTTGTTCAAGTGCGTTTAAACGGGTTGCTTCGTACAGTGCTTGCTCTTTTTCACTTAATGCGAAGGTTAAGTTTATTTCGGTTTTTTCTGGTAACTCGGTCAATACCGTTTGTTTGGTACGGCGAAGTATAAACGGTGCAATGAGAGTTTTTAGGGTATCGGCTTGTTGTTGGTTTTTATCGGCGTTACCAAAGCGCTTTTTAAATACTGGCAGGGTGTGTAAAAAGCCCGGCATTAAAAAGTTGAATAGACTCCACAGTTCCCCTAAATGGTTTTCGATTGGCGTGCCTGATAGGGCAATTTTAAATTGACCATTGAGTGCAAACGCGGCTTTCGCCCTTAAGCTCAAGGGGTTTTTAATTGCCTGTGCTTCGTCAAAGACAATATTAGCAAAAGAAAATTGCGCCAGTTGTTCACCAATTAGTGGCAGTAAACCATAACTGACGATCACTAAATCGTGTTTACCAGCCGTTGCCAGAATATCAGCGCATGCAGTGGCGTTTTCAATGATTTTTACATGCAAAGCCGGCGCGAATCGCTCGGTTTCGACTTGCCAGTTATGACACACAGATTTTGGCGCAACCACTACACTGGCACCTAAACTACTGCGCATTTGTAACACGGTTAAGGTTTGTAAGGTTTTACCCAGCCCCATGTCATCGGCTAAACAAGCATTGAGTCCCCAGTTGGCCAGTTGCATTAGCCATTTAACCCCGACTACTTGATAGTCTCGTAAAATATGGACTAAATGTGCAGGTAAGGTAGGGTCGATAGTTTGCTCAAATTTAGCTAAACGCGTTTTCCAGCTGTCACCAAATGTGACATCACCTAAGTCGGCAATGCTTTGGTGTAAAGGCAATGCACGCGCGTTGGCAATCCGTAGTTCATCACTTGGGTTGTGCTTATCAATATTTTGCATCCCTTCTAAGCGATTTAATAAGTTAGTTAAACGCTGATCCAATAATAATGAATTGCCTTCCGAAAACTCTAAAATGCTGCCACGGCGCGGGGCTTTAAGCAGGGTTTGTAATTCGTATATTTGGCCGCTAGGGAGTGAGATTTTACCACTGACGCTTAACCAATCGTTATCATCATTTAAGTTAAGAGAAAGGTGCTGGCTTTTGGCAACTCTCATGCCTTGGCTCGTTTCGTCCCAACTTAATACCAGAGACTGTGCTTTTTGCGCAGCTTCAAGTAACTCAATTGCTTGGCTAATATCTTCAGGTAAATAAAACTGCTGTTGAATTTGATTATGTTGCGGTGATTGCCGATCAGCAAATAATCCGGCCAGACTTTTCAGTAATTTTCTAAACGCTTTTTGCTCTGCTTTTAAATCACGTTTAATAACAATGCTGTCGGTTTGATCATCATCAGTATGTGCCAGTGTCAAAGCACCAATGCCGGGCTCAACCCAAGGGCCATCTACGCCATTTGGCATGGCATAAAAGTTAATGTTGATACCTAATTGGGTAAGAGCGATCACTGCGGCAAATTCACACAAGCCTTGGCGTACGTTGTTGATATGAGCAAACTCGGTACGCTGGCTGCTAATATGATGCTCGTTAGCCAGTACTTGTAATGCGGCATTTAGTTGTGGCAGTTTTTCTTCGGTTAAATTATTGGGTTGTTGCTCAAATAGTTGCAGTAATTTGAGCTGTTTGTCATCAATGGCGAATACTTGGTAACAATTTGCGTGACTGTGGATAAGTAAAAAGTCACAGTCCGGATCGCTGATACTCGGTTGCATTACCAGGCGATAGCAATCATTGCTGTCTTGTGCAATTTCAATGACAAACTCGCCTTTGATCAGCGTAAGTGGCTGTCCATTGTGATCTTCAAGCCCTTTAAACCCTATTAGTGCTTGTAATACCGCGGCCGTTGCATGTATTTCGTGATAACCAAATCCGGCATGGTTGTTGAGCACTTGTACTAAGTTATGATCGGCGCTGGTTAATGCATCTTGATACTGGTTATAAGCAAGTTCTTGGGCGTTTACTTTACGACCTTTGGTCCATTCGCCTTTGGCATTGAGTTGCTGTACTTTGGCTTGTATGAGCGGTAAATCTAAATGGGTTAAATCCAGTTGCCATACAATTCGTTGCTGCGCAGTGGGCGTATCAATTTGGCTAATATCATTAAGCCAACGCTGCCATTGTGGGACGCGGGTAAAGTGCTGTAATAAACCAGTATTGGGTAATGGTGTGTCATCGCTAAGCCAATTAACTAAGTGCTGGCATTGCTCAGCTAACCAGTGTTGATGCGCACTAATTGCGCTATTGAGCTGTTCTAACAGTTCAGTATCACCCCTTAGATGATTTACCTGTTCGTCTGTGGCGTTTTTAATAATTGCCAGTAATAAGCAAAATAATGGCGCTAATGCATTCGGGTTACCAAGTAGATGACTTAAGCTGTTGCTTAAACGATGGTTTTGATAGTTAGCTAAATCCTCTTCCAGCAAATAATCAATCGCTTGGCTTGGGTGGCTTAATTCCCCAAGATTTTTTTGATACCATTTTCGACAGGTATTTAGTTGTTTAATATCTGCAGCGGTTGCACTGATAAATAGGCATATAGTGTAAAGTAATCCGGTGATCTCGGTCGGATAGATGCCTTTGCCAAAGTTTTTTCTAAACGCTGTTAAAGCGCTTTTATACTGTATCAAAGCAATATCAATAAACTCACCCTTGATGGCATTGGTATTTGCTTCATAAAAAGTGGCTAAAACACGGTCTCTTTTATCATCTAACAATTCAGCAAAATTATCTTCTTGTAATAATATGGCTAAATTCTCATTCAGATAAATGCGTTTTCTCAGCTCTGTTGTTGGGAGCGCTTTGGCAATCAGAGTCGGCCATGCACGCTCACTGGTGAGGTTGAAAAATTGACCGCGGATAAAGTTATCCAAGCAAAGCTGTTGCCATTGCTCAGGAAGGCATTGCCACAGTTGCTCGCTGTATGGTGATTGCGCGAGCAAATTAACAAAAGCGCTATCAAGCTCAAGTGATAAATCACTAGGGAGCGGTTTTTTTCCGCTTTTTGCGCGGTCAAGATCATTAAATAGCAGGTGCAGAAAGTGCACGGCTTGATCGTGGTAATAATAGCTTTTTGTAGCTTCGGTTAAAAAAGCATGCAATAAAACTGGCTGATGTTTTATAGCATTAATAGCTACATAAGCAACTGCGCTAACTGATATACGAAAGTTTGGTCCGTAGGGGAGCTTCCAAATTAAATCTTTAGATTCGAGTTGTTTAGTGTATTTAGCGACTTCAGCTTGAGAAAACGAATAGCCATTTTTAATGTGACTATAAAGACGTTTAGTGAGCTGCTGGACAGAGTTCTCATAGCCATGCGATGAGCCACTTATTATCAGTGCAAGTAATACACACAGTTGTTTTTGGTCGTTATCAGTTGTGGCGGGCGAAAAAGTACTTAATGGCATAAAATCAATAATTAAAGTCGCTAATGATTGCAGCCAGTATAAGTTTCAGCTGGGGGAGTTACAACTATAAAAAAGCGACCCTAAGGTCGCTTTTTTATAAAAACCTATTGCACTCTGGCAAATAGTTTTTGTAGTTGCGGCATATATTCTTTAATTAGTTTTAAATTACTTTCGCTAACAACCGGCGCATCTGTATTAGCAGCATTAGCTGAGTTACCAAGTGTGCCCATCATTGAACTAGCGCTGTTATGCTTCGAGCCGCCCATACTTTGCAAACCGCCCATTAACTGATTTACTTTATCTTTGTTTTCTGGCGATAAATTACCTTTGATGTTTTCAAGGTAAGCCATCGAGACTTCAGAACCCACAGTAATTAGTTGTTCAGGCGTGAAACCATATTTATTGGTAAGGGCTGCAAACTCTTTGTATAAATCATTATCTTTGATTGTACCAAGGGCGCCTAATGCCATTGCCGTCGAGCCCCCTTCAGAGCCACCTAACATACTACCCAAATCCATGCTTTTTAATGAATCTTGATTTTGTGACCAATCAACAACCGCGGGTAATGCTTGCATATAACCTTGTAAATCTTTTTCTGTGATATCTGCCGCAAGGCTTGAAAAACTCATTGCTAACAAACTAAGAGATAAAATTATTTTTTTCATGTCGAGCACCTTTATTCAATTGTTAGTTGCATTAAAGACTATTAATTAGATAACCGCTATAAATTAAAGAGGGTTTTAGTCTGTTAACATCAGATGATATACTACATTTTTGCCTGATGTAGCTGAACCACATGTTAATTATTTCAAATACCGTAACAATCGATGAATGGGAAGTCGAGCTGTCAGCTATTCGTTCACAAGGAGCGGGTGGTCAAAATGTTAATAAAGTGGCCAGTGCGATCCACCTTCGCTTTGATATTAATCGCTCAAAGTTACCAGAGTTTTATAAAGAGCGGTTGTTGGCGTTCAATGATAGTCGTATCACTAAAGAAGGTGTGATTGTTCTCAAAGCGCAAAGTCATCGAACTCAAGAGCTAAACAGGGAAGATGCGTTAAAGCGACTAAAACAGCTTATTTTATCAGCCACTAAGGTTGAACGTGCTCGTCGTGCTACTAAGCCAACACGTAATTCACAGCGCAGACGCATGGATAAGAAAACCAAACATGGTAATACCAAAGCGCTGCGCGGCAGTGTTAAAGTTTAATTTATAAGTTTGGTTTAAGCACCTCAAATAACGCGTTAATATGATCGTCTCTATCATTAAGCGCAGCTATATAACGGTATTTTTCACCGCCAGCTTGTTCAAAAATCTCTCGGTTTTCACCTTCTAATTCTTCAAGTGTTTCAAGGCAATCAGCGCTAAATGCAGGGCTGATAATAGCCACGTCTTTAATCCCTTCGTTTGGTAAGCTCTCAAGGGTTGCATCTGTGTAAGGTTTTAACCACTCGGCTTTACCAAAACGGCTCTGAAAGGTGCTGATAACTAAATCTTTATCGAGTCCGAGCTTTTCGACCACTAAACGGGTGGTTTGTTGGCACAGGCAGTGATAGGGATCGCCATTATCTAAAAACTGTTTAGGCATACCGTGGTACGAAAACACTAATTTTTGTGGCATACCGTGTTTTTCTAAATCTTCGCTAATGCTGTTAGCGAGTGACTCTAGGTAGGTTGGGTTTTTGTGATACCCATTTATAAAGTGAAGCTCTGGCACCCAGCGCCATTTTTTTAATACATTCGCCACGGCATCAAATGTTGAGCCTGTGGTTGGGCTTGAATATTGTGGGTAAAGTGGCAACACAATAATGCGGGTTAAGCCTTTATCTCTAAGCTCTTCAAGGCCGGCTTCGATTGATGGATTACCGTAGCGCATCGCCATAACCACTTCGGTATTGGTATAGCCATGCTGTTTTAATAAGGCATTTAATTTAAGGCTTTGCTGGCGTGTAATATGGGTCAGTGGCGAGCCATTTTCAGTCCAAATACTTTTATATAGTTTAGCTGAGCGTTTTGGGCGAATACGCAAAATGATGCCATGCAGGATGATCATCCACACAATACGCGGTATTTCTACGATACGAGGATCTGACAAAAACTCACGTAAGTAAATGCGCAATGCACTTGCTGTTGGGGCATCGGGGCTGCCTAAGTTGGTCAGTAAAATCCCTGTTTTTTGATTAAAACGCTGATCATGAGGGTTATCGGTAACGGCTGAAAATCGCGACACGCAATGCTCCTAAAGCAAAATAGACGGTTATGGAATATAGGCTATTAATATTAATAGCCTATTGTAACGAATGAAAGGGTTAATAGGATCACTGATTTACAATGATTTGATCATGATCCTAAATGGAGTCGGTTTTTTAGCTTCTAGTTGCTGTAACTTTTCAATGGATTTAGCACTAAATATATGCCCCTTTGGCAGCAACATAATCCCCGTGTGACTATGCAGTGCATGGCTAAGTACCATATTGATGGCTAGCTCTTTGGCCGTTATTATTTTCATCGAGCCTACTTTTGCTTGCTGCTTAATGCATTTAACTCGGCAAGCCTCCAAAGCTTGCACTAATTTAGGATGGTAAAAGTTACCGCTGTACATTTTTACTGTTTCGAGTGCATGTTGGTGCTTTTCTTCATCTTTTAAATTACTTTGTTCAAATGCATCCCAATAGTCACGTGCAAGCGCGAGTATCATTGCACTAAGAGGAATATCATTACCTTTTAATCCTTTAGGTAGGCCATTTCCGTTATAGCGTTCGTACTGGTGATAAATGGCGTCAGATACTTCATGCAGATGAGTCGCAGGCATTAACATCAATTGTGCTGTACTTGGATGCGTATAATAACTTTTGCGTTGCTGTTCATTAAGCGCATGCACGGGTTTTTCATAAAGTGCGGGATCCATTGCTAACAGCCCTATCTGAGCTAAGTAACCAGCCATTGCCGCCATTTCTATATTTTTTGGTGGTAGCTGCAACTGTTTTGCTATTTGCGTACAGGTATTGGCAATGTTCTGCGCTTTGGTGCCATCTAAATATGGATTGGCATTAATGAAGTTATAGAGCAACTCAACTGTTGAACTATGTTCGTGTTTTTCATGGGCGTTGGCAATTTCGAGTTTTTTAAGTACTTGTTTTATTTGTTTGGTTCTTTTTTCAACGCGCTGTTCAAGAGAGCTATTAAGTTCTTTGAGGACTTCATTATGGCGATTAATTTGTTGTTGGAGTTTCAGGTTTTGTTTTTTAAGTTGATATTTTTCAATACTGTCGGTGATGGAACGTAGTAATAAGTCATTTTGCCATGGTTTTTGGATATAGCCATGGATCTTGCCTTGATTAACAGCTGCTAAGGTGATTTCTATATCGGCATAACCAGTAAGTAAAATACGCTGAGTATCAGGTGCTAATTTTTGCGCTTGTTGAAAAAGTTCAGCGCCATTCATTTTTGGCATCCGCATATCGCTAATAATTACATCAAATTCATACTGTTTGATTAATTTTAGTGCATCTATAGGTGAATCACTGGTAAGTACCGTAAGTTGCTGCGTTTTGAACAGCCGCGATAAAGAACGTAGCACAATCTCATCATCGTCAACGCATAATACTTGCATGGTTGGTAGGTCTGCTGATTGACTCACGATTTTACCTATGGATAAACAATATTATTAACCATAGCCTGTCTGCTATAGTTTTTCTAATTAAACCGTGTCATTGGCATCAATTGTGCTAATTTTAATGACAAGATAATCGTTTTTAATTGCTGGTTAATTAAGATGGATGCGATAGATGAAGACTACAAGCAAGCTTATTTTCGTGAACGTACCGCGCGTATAAAGGCTGAGCAGCTGATTGAAGATAAAAGTCGCGTTTTATATGCACTAAATGAAGAGTTAATAAAAAAAGTAGCTGATCTTGAGTATCAACAGCAGTTATTTATTCAAGCAGAAAAAATGGCCACTTTAGGTACCTTATGTGCTGGGGTTGCCCATGAAATTAATAATCCCTTAGCTTATGCAATGAGCAATGTAGAAAGTTTGCAACAGAGCATGCATGGCTTTTGTGAGTTACTTGATTTAAACCAGCAATATTTAGCTAAGAGGATTAGTGAAACAAATTTTCAACAACAGTTAGCATCACTTAGTGAGCAGCAATCATTTGCTGAACTGCAGCAAGATATTCATCAACTAGTGGCTGATAGTGCTGAAGGCTTAAGGCGCATTAATCAAATCGTGGGCAATTTGCTTAATTTTGCGCGACCAACAACTAACAAGAAACAATTGGCTGATATGACAGATGCTGTGAAAAATGCGCTTAAATTGCTTAAAAATCAATTAAAAGGTTGTCAGTTAACCACATCAATAACGACATTGCCGCTGAGTTATTGTGATTTGGCAACCATCAATCAAATAATGGTTAACATACTTATTAATGCTTCACATAGTTGCGAAGCATTAATTGATAGACAAGCACATATTCACGTGCAAGTTGATAGCGACGACCAGCAAATAATTATTAGTGTTAATGACAATGGTTGTGGCATGAGTGAGCAAGTGCTTGCAAAAGTTTTTGATCCATTTTTTACTACTAAACCAGTTGGCAGGGGGACCGGTATGGGCATGCCATTAGTGTACACTATGGTTAATGATCATCAGGGAAAAATTGAAATTGAGAGCACCGTAAATATAGGTACATGTGTGCGATGTATATTTCCAGTGTTGAGTGAGCGACCTTAACTCAGGCAAAAACCATTTAACCAGAGTTAGGTTAAGTAATAATTTGCTTTTAAATTAGCCAATTGTTGGTTAGTGTAGGTATGAATTTTATAATAACTTGAGGGTGAATAATGCTTAATGAAAAAAGTGAATTGGTTCTTAGGGATTATCTAAGTCAGCACCCTGAACTAAAAGTGGTGAGTTCTGACAGCGTGATTGGTTTTATCAGTGGGTTATTGGCGTGCTCGGAATTTTATGGCGAGTCAGAAATTGCCAATTATATTGCTGATAAAAATGACCCTATTTATACCCAATTAATGACAAGTTCAGCGGAGCATGACGCAATGATCACGCTGCTGGATAATGTGACCGAAGCTCAGGTAGCGCAGCAGCATATACTGGCAAGTATTTATCCTCATGGTAAAGATGCTAAAGCGCCGAGTGAGCAACTACAACAATGGTGTGTAGGCTATTTAGCTGCTTATATGGTGAATCAAGAAGTATGGCAGCATGACTTTAACTTTTTACTCAGTGCCGATAAACAGGTCGTTGAGAATCAGGCGGATGGACAGTTATTTATTGATAACTTTGAAGCGACGCTTAATTTACTAGCCACTTTTGCGATGTGGCCAGATTCGCTCAAAGAGCATCCAGAACCTGCGGTACTTAGTGAAGGCTTTGCGCTACTGTATACCGGATTAGATGAAAGTCTTACTGGCATTGCATCCATGGCATTGATGCTAGAAGATGAAAAACTGGCTTTGTGGGAAGAAGAAGGCTAGAAAACATAGTTTTAACAACCAGCATGATTTGAATAATCATGCTTTTTTTTGTTTAAAATTCAATCAAAAACATGAAATAGGAGAAAATTTAGCTAACTTTTGCATATATCGACCATTGTCGCAGTTAAATATGTTTCTTTTTATATGTGTATGTTGCTAGGATGTTTGCCAAAGCGCAATTTTGTAAATGACGCTTGATCACACTAATTATAACTTTTATTAATTTACCTGTTTACTACTGCAATTGAGTAAACAGGTGAAGAGTCAACAGGGTCGAACAACACACATGACAACACTTCGTTTAAATACATTGGCTATCGCCGTAGGACTTGCATTTAGCACCTCTTCAGTTATTGCTGAAGAAGCAACAGTTCAAGCAGAAAAAAATATAGAACAAATTTCCGTTTTAGGTTCACGGGTTTCTAACCGCACAGCAACTGAATCTTCGTCACCCATTGATTTAATTGACGCTGATGATTTAAACAAAGGTGGCTTTACCGAGCTTGGCCAAAGCTTACAAGCTACAGCGCCATCGTTTAATTTTTCGCGTACTCAAGTATCAGACGGCTCTGATTTATTCCGCCCAGCAACATTGCGCGGCTTACAGCCAGACCAAACGCTGGTTTTAGTAAACGGTAAGCGCCGTCATAATCAATCTATTTTTGGCCTTAATGGAACAGTTGGTGCAGGTGCTGCGGGTACCGATATGAATGCTATTCCACTGACTGCACTTAAAGGGGTTGAAGTATTACGTGATGGTGCAGCAGCGCAGTATGGCTCTGATGCTATTGCTGGGGTCATTAACTTATCACTGAATAACTCAACAGGTATAACAACTGGTTATGTACAATATAGTGAAACAGCTGAAGGTGATGGCGAGACTATTTCAGCGGGTTTAAATCGCGGTTTTGATTTGGGCACTGAAGGCGGTTTTATTAATTTATCTCTTGAGTATCGTGATGCCGATGGTACTAACCGTGCAGAGCGCGATACCGGTGGTTCGCTTGATGTAGAGCCAGGTACGTTATCTGACAACGTTCGTTGGGGCCAAGGTAATTCGGAAAGTGAATTTACCTCGTTATTTTATAATATGGCATTGCCAATGGGCGACGGTGAGCTTTACTCGTTTGGTGGTTACTCTGAGCGCACTGCACTGGGTAACGGCTTTTACCGTAACTTTAACGAAGCATCTAAAAATGTTACTCAAGTATACAGTGATGGTTTTTTACCGCGCATTTATAACGAAGCACAGGATATTTCTATTGCGCTAGGTTTTAAAGGTGATATTAATCCAGATTGGAATTACGATGTATCGGCAGTTTATGGTGAAAACCAATATGACTTTACATCACGCAATACATTAAACGCTTCTTACGCGGCGGAGTATTTATTTAATAATCCAACGGCAAGTGATGCTGAGATAGCAGCAAATGCAGGCCCAAGTGGTGGTTACTCAGGTGGTTTTAGGTTCGATCAAACAACAGTTAACCTTGACGTAAATGGCATTGTGGACATTGGTCGCGGCGAACCGCTCTATGTAACAATTGGTGCAGAGTATCGTAAAGAAAATTACCAGATAGTGCCTGGTGATGAAGCATCGTACGCATGTGGTTTAGCAAACATGGATACATCGTATCCATCAGTGAACGACCCTGAGCAATTTGCACAATGTGGCTTTCAAGCTTATAACGGTTTGCGTCCAGAAGCTGCAAATCAGAGTGATCGTAACAGCTACGCATTTTACGTAGATGTTGAAACTATGCTTACTGATGCATGGAACGTCAGTGGTGCACTTCGCTATGAAGATTTCTCTGATGCTGGAGATGACTTAATTGGTAAGTTAGCAACGCGTTATGAATTTAACGATGACTTTGCAGTACGTGGTGCGGTATCTACTGGCTTTAGGGCCCCTTCGCTGCAGCAAAGTGGCTATACAGCATTTACTACTAACTTAGGATCCGACGGCACGTTAACGCAATCATTTACTGCAAATACGGGCACTGCTTTCCCAAGTGCACTAGGTGTAGATAGCTTAAAGCTTGAGACATCGACAAACTACAGTGCTGGTTTTGTTTACGATGTAACAAGCGAACTTTCGTTAACGGTTGATTTTTACCGCGTAGAAATTGAAGACCGTATTACACTTGGCAGTTTATTAACGGCTGACGATGTATCGTTTAGCTCTGAGGCTGTTGCTGCTTTACAAGCAACCGGCGCTGTACAAGCTAACTACTTTTCAAACTCAGTTGATTCAACCACTCAAGGCGTTGATATAATTGCATCATATCGTACAGATGTAGAAGGCGGTAACTTTGGTGTTACTTTTGCGGGTAACTTAAACGATACTAAAATTGATGGTGTAAACGCAGCGGACGGCATTCCAGAATCGGTTGCATTTGATGATTTACAACGCAGCTTTTTTACCGACGGACAGCCTAGTGAACGAGCAACACTTACCTTTGACTACGAACGTGATGCATACACTTCAACAATTCGTTTTAATTACTTTGGCGAAACCGATGTAAAATATTTTGGTAACGATCATATACCATTACCGGGTGAGCTTTCGCCAACAGGTTCGTTTAAACCAACAAGTACGGTTGAATCTGCAGTGTTAGTTGATTTAAACGTGAGTTACCAAATTAACGATATGTTTGTGCTTTCGGTTGGTGCCGATAACGTATTTGATGAAACGCCAGATGAACTAGGCGATGACGAAGTACTAAACTTTATCACCAATGGCGCATTTAAATACCCTGTACGTGCATTGCCTTATGGCTTTGATGGCAGAAGTTATTACGCAAAAGTAAGCTTTAGTTTCTAAATTTATAGTTGTTTATTAAGCCCGCAAATAAGCGGGCTTTTTGATTTAAAATACTTGTATTTTTTTATATCAAGCATACAATCGCAAAACTTTTAAAGAGGAAAAATAAATGAGTAAACGTCGTTCTAAAGTGATTAAATCTACAACATCAGTAGATACAGGTCGGGGTGTTATTCGCGATAATGCATTAGCGGCATTAGTGACATCGAAAATTTTTAAACCACAAATTGTAGCTGCTAAAAAAGGCAAAGGCGCTTACAAACGCAACAAAAAACACGCAGGACAAGAGTCCTATTTAATCGCCGCTTAATGACGTTGTGATCAAATAGGGCTTTTATTTAAATGCTATTTTTTACAAAAAATAGCAAGCTCCGACATTTTTTTAAAAACCTCGCTTAGATAATTTTTTTCTAAGCGAGGTTTTTTGGTTATATAGTCTACCACCTTATTGTTTATATCTATTCCCACTCTCATTTACGTTTTCGTAAAACTTGCTAGAGCCCGCGAAGATACTCGCAAATAAAACTTAACCATAAATTAACCTTGTATTCATATTCTGTATGCGAAATTACCCTTTCTTTAAACGGGATGGCTCTAATTTAGTTCTAAATAACGATAAAAAATATATTTTATGGTCTTTTTTTATTAATAAAGTGGCTGTTTTATATACATCATATATCCAAATTAAGTTGACGTATGAGTTAACTGTGGTAGTTTTTAAACTGAGTTGTAAATTTAATGTTATATTTAACCCTGGGCGGAGGAGCTATGAGCTCACAAATGACAATAAAAAATGCTTTTAAGCTAAGTGCGGTATCGCTTAGTTTTGTAGGCTTAAGTACGCATGCAGCAGTTGACTGTAGTGTATTAACACAATGGCAAACGGGTCAAACTCACAGCGGTGGCAGCCAAGTACACGCACAAGATAATGCGTATGAGGCAAAATGGTGGACACAGTCAAATCCAGTTGAAAATGCTGGTGACTGGCAAGATTGGAAACTTTTGGGTTTGTGTGACAGCGCTGTCACAGAAAATCAGGCGCCAAATATTACAGTATTAACCCCCGCAAACAATTCTCAACTTGCTGATAAAGACAGCGTTGTCATGACTGCGCAAGCAACCGATGACGATGGCTCTGTGACAAAAGTTGAGTTTTTTGTTGATGGTGCATTAATCGCAACTGATAGTAGCGCACCGTTTAGTACTAATTGGCCTGCAGTTGTCGGCACACATCAAGTGAGTGCTGTGGCAACCGATGACGATGGCGCGCAATCTACGCAAGTGATCAATACGATCAGTGTTACTGAGATCGTGGAGCCGGTTAATCAAGCACCGGTGGCAACAATTAGTTTCAGCAGTTTACCAACAGAATTAACGGTTGGCTCACAAGTGGTGTTTGCGCTTGCTGGTACTGACAGTGATGGTCAAGTAACGGCACTTAACTTTGCGGTTAATGGTGCTGATGTGCACCAAGCAAGTACGGCATCAAGCAGTTATGCTTGGCAAGCAACAGCGCTTGGTCAGGCAACCTTTACGTTAACGGTAACTGATAACGAAGGCGCAACAGCCCAAGTAACAAAGCTGCTTACTGTTGTTGAAGAAAATACCGGACCAGTGACTGGAACTGATTGTCATCCGCAGGGGTTATATCAAACACCAGGTGTAAATACGCCGTATTGTACTGTGTATGATGCAGATGGTCGTGAGATAATGGGTGTTGATCATCCGCGTCGTGTAATTGGTTACTTTACCAGTTGGCGCAATGGCGCAAATGGCCAACCGAGCTATTTAGTAAATGATATTCCATGGGATAAGATAACTCATATCAACTATGCGTTTGCCCATGTTGATGCCAATAATAAAGTATCGATTGGCGATCCAAATGCTGCAGGTAATCCAGCTACAAATATGGAATGGCCAGGAGTGGTAGGTGCCGAAATGGACCCAAGCTTCTCGTATAAAGGTCACTTTAATCTTTTAAACAAATTCAAAAAACAACACCCACACGTTAAAACATTAGTATCTGTAGGTGGTTGGGCTGAAACGGGTGGTTTCTTTGATGAAACGGGCCGCGTTGAAAGTGGTGGTTTTTATACCATGACGACCAATGCAGATGGTTCAGTTAATCAAGCGGGTATTGATGCCTTTGCAAAAAGCTCAGTCGAGTTCATTGAAAAATATGGTTTTGATGGTGTTGATATTGATTATGAATACCCATCATCAATGAAAGATTCAGGTCATCCTGATGATTTCCCAATTTCAAATGCACGTCGTGCAGGTTTAAATGCATCTTACCAAGTACTAATGAAAAAGCTGCGCGAAGAGCTAGACCGTGCTGGTGAAAAAGCGGGTAAACATTATTTACTAACAATTGCATCGCCTTCTTCAGGTTATTTACTACGTGGTATGGAAACATTCCAAGCGGTTAAATACCTCGATTACGTTAACATCATGTCTTATGACCTTCACGGTGCATGGAACTCGCATGTTGGCCACAATGCGGCCTTGTTTGATACCGGTATTGATTCTGAACTAGCGCAATGGGGGGTTTACTCAACAGCTGAGTTTGAAGGGATTGGTTATTTAAATACTGATTGGGCGGTACGTTATTTTCGTGGTGCAGTATCGGCAGGACGTATCAATATTGGTATTCCTTACTACACCCGAGGTTTTAAAGATGTCAGCGGGGGTACTAATGGGCTGTGGGGGCAATCTGCACTACCTAATCAAGCAGATTGCGCAACAGGTACCGGCGTTGGTGAAAAGAACAAGTGTGGTAATGGCGCATTAGGCATTGATAATCTTTGGCATGATAAGAACGATGCAGGACAAGAAATGCCAGCAGGTTCTAACCCGTTGTGGCATGTTAAAAATCTTGAGAACGGCATTGTTGGTTCGTACTTAGGTGTGTATGGCTTAACACCAGAGACTGATGTTGATGATCAATTAACGGGTACTTATACACGTCACTATGACAGCGTTGCTGTTGCACCTTGGTTATGGAACTCAGAGAAAAAAGTATTCCTATCTATTGAAGATGAGCAGTCTATGGCAGCTAAAGTTGATTACGTAATTAACAATGGCCTTGGCGGTATCATGTTCTGGGAACTTGCTGGTGATTATGATTTTGACTCAGCAAAAGGTGAGTACTTCATGGGTTCTACCTTAACAACTTTGGCTTATGACAAGTTTAACCAAAGTGGTGTGGCGTACGACACTCATCCAGGTAATCCAAACTTTGTTGTACCAACTGAAGCGGTAGATGTAACGTTTGCAGCAAAAGACTTCCCAATTGGTGATGATAACTACCCAATTAGCCCAACATTTGCGTTCACTAATAACTCCAATATTGATCTAAGCGGTGCGAAAATTTCGTTTGATGTACCTGTATCAACATCGGCTATTTTTAAATCTAACTGGAACGCACAAGAAAAATTGGGCATGGCAGTTGAAGTAAATGGCTCAAATGCGGCAGGTAACAACATTGGTGGGTATGAAAATGAATTCCACCGTTTTTCAATCACTCTGAACAATGAATGGGGCGGTCAACCGAAAGACTTCAGTGGTGGCAAAACAGTCAATGCGCAAGTTATGTATTATATGCCAATTACCGGTCCTAGTAACTTTACTATAGAAAAAGATGGCAAAGTTTACGCGTTCAAATTTGAATACCCACAATTGCCTGATGGGACTACCGGTGGCGGCGACACCACGGATCCTGGTAATGGTGGTGGCGATACATCTGGTATGTGTGAAGGTGTGGCTGTGAGCTCAATCCCTGTATATCCAAACTTCCCTCAAAAAGACTGGGCAGGCAATCCAAGCCATGCCGCAGGCGGTGACTTAATGGTTCATAACAGTGCCGTTTATAAAGCGAAGTGGTGGACAAGTTCTGAACCAGGAGCAACAGCTGACTGGACTAAAAGTTGTAGTCTGTAAGTAAATAATAGGGGCAAGTTTGCTTGTCCCAAAATTTCAGCTTTTCAAGGACAAAACAATGAAAGCTATTAAATTTAAAACTTTATCACTCTCGGCAGTGGCAAGCAGCGTATTACTAACAATTATGCCAGCGCAAGTGAACGCCCATGGTTATATGGATAGTCCAAAAGCGCGGCAAGCTTTTTGCCAAGCCGATGGTGGGTATTGGTGGCCAGAAGATGGCACTAATATTCCAAACCTTGCTTGTCGTGCCGCATTTTTAGAGTCGGGTACAGTGCAATTTGTACAAGATATTGAGTTTTCAGTTAATACACCGGACTACTTAAATCAAGCTGCGGTAGAGGCTAAGGTACCAAATGGGTCGTTATGTGCCGGTGGTGACAACGCAAAGCGTGGTATGGATTTATCTTCGCCGCATTGGCAACGCAGTGATGTGGTGCCTAATGCCAATGGTGAAATTCAAATTCGTTACTTAGCAGCAACGCCGCATAATCCCAGTTTTTGGCAGTTTTATTTAACTAAACCAAGCTTTAATGCAGCAACAGATGTATTGACGTGGGCTGACTTAGAGCTAGTTCAACAACATGAAAATATTGACGTTATCAAAGATACCGATGGCAAGCGTTATTACGAAATGAATGTTGCTATTCCACAAGGGCGCAGCGGCGATGCTATTTTATATAGCCGTTGGCAACGTATTGATGTGGTGGGGGAAGGTTTCTATAACTGTAGCGATATCAATATTGTGACAGACGCAGGGCCGACGGATCCGAGTGTTTGGTCAAGTGTTGGTTACTTTGTTCGTCAAGGACAAAGTGCCATTGCTGGTGACACTGTTTGGGCACGTTTATTTGATGAAAATGGCCAAGAGGTTATCAATCAGCAATTAAAAGTGACCGCTGCGAATCAAGCGAGTTGGCAGCAAGCACTGGCACAACAACTGAACTTAGATTATGCCCACTTAGTACAAGTTGGCGTGCAAAATCAAGCCGGTGACGTGGTTTATAACAGTACTGATGTACTGACTAATCAAGTGTATAGCAGTAATGAAAATTACACTTATAGCTTAAGCGTGCAAAGCGCTCCCACTAATACTGCGCCAATTGTACATACTTTGGATGATTTAGTTGTCGATGAAAACACCAGCACAGCCTTACACCTTCATGCTTTTGATGATGAACAAACGCAATTGAGCTACAGCTGGTTAGTGCCAGCACCACTGAGCTTTACCGGTGGTGACGCAAACGTGGTGATTAGTGCGCCAGAGGTATCAACAAGCACAGATTATACCGTGTCAGTGTCGGTTTCGGATGGTCAATTAAGTACTCAAACTAGTTTTAAAGTCACCGTAAATGACAGCGTTATCACTGATCCTGATGTTGTAGCTTGGAGTAGTAGTGCAGTTTATCAAGCCGGTGACAAAGCCAGTTTTCAAGGAGTTGTTTATACCGCGAAATGGTGGAGTCAGGGTCAGCAACCTGATAGCTCTAATGCATGGCAAAGCGATTCACAATCGGATGTGAATAACGATTGGAATGCAAGTAAAGCCTATCAAAGTGGCGCTGAAGTAACCTATCAAGGACAGCGCTATAGCGCTAAGTGGTGGACTCAAGGTGATACACCTGGACAAGCCAATGTATGGACCAAACTTTAATCAGAAGCCTAAGTTTTGTAGTTCAAACTTATTAAATAATTAAATAAATAATGGATAAGAGAGAAATATGAATATTAAACAGTTAACAGCAGCCATTGGCGTTGCTCTATTTGCAAGTACAGCCGTTGCAGCACCGTCTACACCAAGTATTAATTGGGAACCGCAACAATATTCGTTTGTTGAAGTGAACTTAGAAGGTAACGGTTCTTATAAGCAACTTGTTACCCGTGTGGATCTGGTGAGCATCAATATTCAATGGAGTGCATGGAGCGGTGACGGTGGTGACAGCTACAAAGTTTACTTTGATGATATGTTGGTAAATGAAGGTACACTTGCTGCAGGTTCTAAGAGCGGGACTATTTCTTTCCCTTATGACAAAGCTGGTCGCCATACATTGTATGTAGAGCTATGCGAAGGTGGTACTACTTGTGCACGCAGTGCCGGTAAGCCAATCGTAATTGCAGATACCGACGGCGGACACTTAGCGCCACTGCCGATGGATGTTGATCCTAATAATCGTGATATTGGTACCAAAGCAGGGTTAGTGACCGGTGCGTATTTTGTTGAGTGGGGTATTTACGGTCGTGATTATGATGTAACAAACATTCCAGCACAAAACTTAAGTCACATTTTATATGGCTTTATTCCAATTTGTGGTGAAAATGCATCATTAACTGGCAGCCCTAAACAAGCACTTGAAACAGCCTGTGCAGGCTCTGCTGATTATGAAGTGGTTATCCACGATCCATGGGCTGCTGTACAAAAAGCATTACCAGGTGTGGATGCAGCGGATCCAATCCGTGGTACGTATTCACAGTTAATGGCACTTAAGCAGCGTTACCCGGATCTTAAAATCTTACCATCAGTAGGTGGCTGGACGCTATCTGACCCATTTGGTGGTTTTACTAATAAAGCTAACCGCGACACATTTGTAGCATCAATGGAAGAGTTTTTAAGAACCTGGAAGTTTTACGATGGTGTTGATATTGACTGGGAATTTCCTGGTGGTGACGGCGCTAACCCAGATATTGGCGATCCGATAAATGATGGTCCTGCATATGTTGCGTTAATGCAAGAGCTGCGCGCTATGCTTGATAAGCTTGAAGCTGAAACAGGCCGTACTTATGAGCTTACGTCAGCAATTGGCGCTGGTTACGATAAAATTGAAGACGTTGACTACCAAGCCGCTAGCCAATACATGGATTATATCTTCGCTATGACTTATGACTTTTATGGGGCATGGAGTGGCGTAACTGGCCATCAAACTGCGCTTTATTGTGGTGAGCATATGAGCGTAGGGCAATGTAATGGTACGGGCGTAGATGAAAACGGTGAGCCACGTAAAGGCCCTGCTTATACAACAGATAACGCAGTACAGTTATTATTAGCACAAAATGTAAACTCGAAAAAAATTGTTGTTGGTACTGCTATGTATGGCCGTGGTTGGGAAGGTGTTTATCCAACAGGCACCACTATTGATGGTAACCCTATGACAGCAACAGGCTCCGGTCCATTAAAAGGCTCAACAGCACAAGGCGTGTGGGAAGATGGCGTTATTGATTATAAAGGCATCAAAACTCATATGATTGGTGCTGCAGGTACTGGTGTTAATGGCTTTGAAGTAGGCTACGATGACCAAGCGCAAGCGGCGTATGTGTGGAATCGCGCCACAGGTAAACTAATCACTTATGATAGCCGTGAGTCAGTGATAGCTAAAGGTGCTTATGTTAATCAATATAACTTAGGTGGGTTATTTGCATGGGAAATTGATGCAGATAATGGCGATATTCTCAATGCTATGCACGATGGCTTAGGCGGAGTTGTTACACCACCAAGTAATAAAAAACCAGTGTTATCAGTATCAAGCACTGTAACCGTGAACGCTGGCGAAAGTGTTTCTGTCAGTGCTTCAGCAACAGATGCCGATAATGATCCACTGACGTTTAGTTGGACTGCATCACCTGAGTTAACAGTATCTGGCAGTGCAACAAGCACATTGGCAATTACTGCACCTAACGTAACCCAAGACAGCCAGTTTACCGCAACCGTCAGTGTAACTGATGGCAAAGCAACGGTAAGCCAAAGTGTTTTGGTTAATGTCATCGCGCCAACAACTGGTGACAACACTGCACCGACAGTTGATGCGATTGCTGATATCACTATTGAAGAAGGCGCTTCTGCAGCAGTAACGGTTGTTGCCTCTGATCCGCAAAACGACGCACTGACTTATACATGGTATGTCCCTGCAGGTCTTACATTAGTTGGCAGTGGTGCCAGTGTTAATCTTACGGCCGGCGCAGTAGCTGCAGATACAAACTTAACAGTATCTGTGGCAGTAAGTGACGGCCAAGTTGCTACCACTCAAAGCTTTACTGTAACGGTAACTAACACCGATACAACGCCTCCTACAGGTGATACGTGGGATGCCAGTAAGGTATATGTTGGTGGCGATACTGTTGTTTATAACGGCGTAACATACAAAGCTAAATGGTGGACTCAAGGTGATCGTCCCGACTTAGGTGGCGTTTGGGAAGCAATTACGCAACCAACAGATGATACAGGTGCTCTGATTTGGCAGTCATCAGCAACTTACAATAGCGGTGACCAAGTTTCTTATGGTGGTAACAAATACCAAGCGAAGTGGTGGACTCAAGGAAATGAGCCCGGCGTAGCAGACGTATGGAAATTACTTTAATTAGCCTATTAATCAAGCCTACTTTTAGGTAATAAATTAAAGTGTAATTTACTCACATAAAGCAGCTTTCGGGCTGCTTTTTTTGTATTTCGAGTCAGATGCACCATACTGTACAAAGCGTCTATAATTTTACTAGGCTGTAGTTATTAAATACATTTACTTATTTTTGATATTGTTGAGTCCAATTAGTAGCGGCTGCGAAAAAACTCTGCAAGTAGGGGTGGTGTTACCTTGGCCACCGTTTGTCTTTGATGGTGAGCAGGCTCTTACAGGAATAGATGTAGAGATCAGCCGTTTGGTGTTAACGCATGCTGGATTCTGTAGTCAGTTTGTGTCTTTACCGTCATCAAAGCGCGGTTTGGTCGAGCTTGAAAAAGGCCGCGTGGATATATTAACTGCTGCGAGTTTCAATCAACAACGTGCCCAATATAGTCACTTTTCAACCCCATATAGACGTGAGAAAATGCGGCTGTTCTGGTATGAAGATGCTAAGTACCTAACACACGATTTAGCCAGCCTGTTGGCGCAACAAAAAACCATAGCCGTAAATAATGGTGGTTATTATGGTAAAGAATTTGAGCAGCTAAGCAAAGTCACAAACAATAAAGATTTACTTGTACGAGTACCTTTGCTCAAGCACCGGCTATATATGTTAAAAGCTAAACGCGTCGATTTTATGATCGATGATGAAATATCTGGGTTATACCTCATAAGCCAAGAAAAAATCCCCGGTATTACACTGCATCCTTATGTTATTCATGATAATCCAATCCATTTTATGCTCAGTAAAAAAACGGTCACGATGGACAATGTGCGCTCAATTAATGCAGCGATCATTGATATGCAATCGAATATCAAGCAAATAATTGCCAGCTATACCTATTAATTAACTGGCTATAATTGATACCACTAAAGCTGCGCACGTTTTACTGTGTCTGAAGGGTTTTCACCAAATAGTTGTTTATAGTCTTTAGCAAACTGGCCCGGATGCCAAAAGCCCCAATTGGCGGCAATCATTGAAATGTGTTTATTTTGTTGCGGATCACTGAGTTCACGGCGTATTTGGTTAAGCCGGGTCATGCGTAAAAAACGCAGCGGATTGATGCCTAAAATACTTTCAAAGCTGTATTGTAAAGTCCGTCGACAAACGTAGGTAAACTCACATAATTGGGTGATAGTCACTATGTTGTCTGGGTGATCGTGAATAAATTCTTTCGCTTTATCAACAACGTTTTTACGGTGTTTATAACTTGGGGTTACTTTTTGCTGGGGGAGTTGTGATTGCAGTAAGTGCAGCACTAAATTTAATAAAATATCGTGTTGTAAAGCCGCACTTGCTCCACCGCCATTAGCATAAATGATTTGTTCAATGCATTCACGAGCACGTTGCAGTGCTTGTGGTGATGTTGTAATACGCGGTGATCCATGCTCACAAATGCCCTGAAGCGACAACCCTTGTTGCTGAGCAATTTGATGAAGGGTATCTTGATTGATCACCATGCCATAAATATTAAATTGCGCAGGGGTGATCAGCTCAAAGTTGCAATCACTTGGGCGGCACATTAATTGATTATCAGCGATGGTGAGACCGTTAATTTTACTGTTTAGTGCGTTTACCGGAATGCCAAGCCATAACGCATTTGGCCATACTTTACACTGTTGTCGTAATGCGCACTGTGTATACTCTTTAAACACTTGCAAACCATCATAAGCCACTTCATCAATACAGCCATAAAAGCGGCCATCACTGACTTGATCATATTTTTGTTGCCAGTTTGTTAGGTTTCCCGCCTGCTGGTCCACATCGGTTGTAGCTAAAGTGCACTTACTTGGTGCATTTGTCGGTAAATTATGTTGCATAGTTGCGTATTACACCTCAGGCTAATTATTACAAGTAAACAGTAGTTGTCCGATTTTTAATTTTAACTATATGATTTTTATTGTTTAAGTAACATTTGCCAAAACTTGATAGTTGCTTGGTACGCTATAAGCTACCTTAAAAGAATCGTTGTACTGTTTATTGCTTTATTTATTGTTTTTTATTGTAGTAAAAGCAATAGCTGTGCCTATCCTTTTTAACACACATTTTGTCAGCAAGGTAAGTTTATGAGTAAATCGTATCGATACACGTTAGGAAGTAAAACCTACCAGTTTAACAATCTCGCACAGTTAATGGCTAAAGCGACCCCGCAGCGCTCTGGTGATAGCTTGGCAGGTGTTATTGCCAGTTCTGCCGAAGAGCGAGCCGTGGCACAAATGACGCTGGCAGAAGTCCCTTTAAAAACATTCTTGAACGATGCCTTGATCCCTTATGAAGACGATGAAATTACTCGGCTAATAATAGATGAACATGACACTAACGCATTTGCAGCAATCGCACATTTAACGGTAGGTGATTTTCGTAATTGGCTGCTGAGTGATCACGCAACAAGCCATGTTTTAGCGACAATCAGAGCGGGTATTACCCCCGAAATGGCTGCTGCTGTTAGTAAAATAATGCGTAATCAAGATCTGATCTTAGTTGCCAAAAAGTGCCATGTTACGACTGCATTTAGAAATACCATTGGCTTACCTGGCCACTTATCAACACGCTTACAGCCTAATCATCCAACAGATAATGTAAATGGCATTGCCGCGAGTATTTTAGATGGGCTGCTGTATGGCAGTGGCGATGCCGTAATTGGTATTAACCCCGCCACTGATAATGTTGCACAAGCGATTAAATTAATGCGGTTAATGGATGATGTGATTGAAAAATACCAGATCCCGACTCAAAGCTGTGTTCTCACGCATGTAACTAACACCATTGAATGTATTGAGGCCGGTGCGCCGGTTGACTTAGTGTTTCAGTCTATAGGGGGGACTGAGGCGACTAACTCAAGTTTTGGTTTTAATTTAAATACACTTGCTGAGGCGCAAGATGCAGCACAAAGTTTAAAACGCGGAACAGTAGGCAATAATGTGATGTATTTTGAAACGGGGCAGGGCAGCTCGCTATCAGCAAATGCCCACCATGGGCTTGATCAACAAACGTGTGAAACCCGTGCTTATGCCGTAGCGCGAAAATTCAAACCGTTACTGGTCAATACCGTAGTGGGTTTTATTGGCCCGGAATATCTATTTGATGGCAAAGAAATTACTCGAGCAGGGCTTGAAGACCATTTTTGTGCCAAATTACTGGGTGTGCCTATGGGCTGTGATGTGTGCTACACCAACCATGCTGAGGCAGATCAAAATGATATGGACAACTTACTGACCTTACTCGGTGTAGCAGGGTGTTCGTTTGTAATGGGGATCCCCGGATCTGACGATATTATGCTTAACTATCAAACCACCTCATTTCATGATGCTCTGTATGCAAGGCGGGTATTAGGTTTGCGTCCAGCACCTGAATTCGAACTTTGGCTGGCAAAAATGAACATTATGACAGATACCCAGCAGCATATTTTGTCTGACACGTTACCGTCACAATTTGCACGTTCTTTGAAAGCTTTAAGTGGTGGACAGCCATGAAAAACTCATCTCCCAAAACGGCACAGCAAATACAGCAACAACATCAAGATAATGGCAAAGTGGTGCATAACCCATGGCGGCAACTACGCAGCTTTACCGATGCACGCATTGGTTTAGGGCGCGCTGGGATCAGTCTTCCGACGGCTGAAATGTTGGCGTTTCAACTCTCCCATGCGCAAGCACGAGATGCGGTTAATTTTCCATTGGATTTAGCTGCGTTAAGTGAACAGCTAGAGGATTTTTGCGCGTCACCACTGCATTTACATAGCCAAGCCGTGGATCGCAATCATTATTTACAACGCCCTGATTTAGGTCGAAAACTAGATCAAGCATCGCGCGATCAGCTAAGCAACTATATGAGGAAAGCGGCTATAGCCACTGAGTTACACCATGATATCGCAATCGTTATTGTTGATGGTTTATCGTCTTTAGCTGTACAAAAAAATGCCCATCCTTTTCTTGTTCAGTTACTGACGATACTGCGTGAACAACCAGAGCCATGGCGTTTGGCACCGATCAGCTTAGTTGAGCAAGGTAGAGTGGCGATAGGCGACGACATAGGTGAGCTCCTTAATGCCAAGGTGGTGCTGGTATTAATTGGTGAACGGCCTGGGCTAAGTTCTCCAGATAGTTTAGGGCTGTATTTAACTTGGCAGCCAAAAACAGGACTGAATGATGCTTGTCGTAATTGTATCTCTAATATTCGTCCTGCGGGGCTGTCATATCAGGATGCAGCACAACGGACTTTATATCTTTTACAAGAAGCGAAACGTTTAAACCTGTCAGGGGTGGGGTTAAAAGATCGCAGTCAAGACGATGTGATAGAGCATCAAACGCAAACAACAAACTTTTTACTATCAGAATAATCAACAACGAAAACATAATGTAATTACAACAATAAATAGCAGGAGAAGATAATGTCAGATAATAAAGAGTACCTTGCAAAAAGACAGTTAAAACGAGGCTCCGCGGGATGGATTTTATTGGCGGGATTAGGAGTATCGTATGTTATTTCTGGGGATTTTGCAGGTTGGAACTTTGGTATTGCAGAAGCTGGTTGGGGAGGCTTTGCTGTCGCCACAGTATTAATGGCGGTAATGTATTTAACTTTGGTTTTGTCATTAGCAGAAATGTCGGCGGCCATTCCGGCATCGGGTGGTGGCTATAGTTTTGCGCGTCAGGCAATGGGCCCTGCTGGTGGTTATTTGACCGGCTTGGCCGTGTTAATCGAGTATGCATTAGCACCCGCTGCGATTGTTATTTTTATTGGCTCGGCAGTCGAAGCGCTACTGGGTTTTAATGGCCCTTGGGTGTATGCGTTGTTCTATATTGTGTTTATCAGTATTCATTTAGCGGGAGTGGGTGAAGCGTTAAAAGTGATGATGGTGATAAGTGGCTTAGCGGTTTTTGCCATTATAGCCACTGCGATCGCATTATTTACACATTTTGATGTGTCGCGATTGTTTGATATTGCCATCACCGATGCTGCTGGAGCCTCCGAGTTTTTGCCCTTTGGTTGGTATGGCGTGTGGGCTGCATTGCCGTTTGCAATGTGGTTATTTTTAGCCGTTGAAGGCGTACCATTAGCGGCAGAAGAAGCCAAAGAACCAGCTAAAGACGTGCCAAAAGGAATTATAGGTGCAATGTTGTTTTTATTGTTTACTGCTCTGTTAGTCGTAGTATTGATCCCTGGTGCCGGTGGTGCCAGCGCAATGGGGTCTAGTGCCGTGCCGTTAGTTGATGCGCTAAACGTAACAGGGAATGCAAGCTTAGCAACACTCGTTAATATATTAGGTTTAGCGGGTTTAGTGGCGTCGTTTTTCTCGATTATCTATGGGTATAGTCGGTTAGTGTTTGCGCTCTCTAGAGCGGGCTACTTTCCAAAAAGTTTGTCGGTTACAACTTCACGAAAAGTGCCGGCACGTGCCTTAATTGTGCCGGGTATTTTTGGCTTCTTAGCATCATTAAGTGGTGAAGGTGATTTAATGCTGGCGATGGCCGTGGTAGGCGCTACGGTTTCGTATGCATTGATGGCATTGAGCCATATTTTACTGCGTATTAAACAGCCTGAACTCGCACGACCTTATAAAACGCCAGGTGGCATGATAACCTCAGCAATTGCGCTGGTCTTATCTTTGGTGGCTTTAACTGGGGTATACGCGTTTGATCCTCGTGCATTCTTGTTTACTGTGGTGTTATTTGTGATCGGAGCGATTTATTACTTTGCATACAGTAGTAAGCACTTAGTCGCACACAGTGCCGATGAAGAGTTTGCTATGTTGGCTGAAGCTGAAGCCGCTTTAAGTGCAAAATAGTGATAGTTTAATGTTATCAATAGGCCGTTAGCACGGCCTATTAATAATGCAATTAACCAAGGCGGGTCACGTTTATTTTTATACGCCCAGCATTAGCGCCATAAAAACGCACCAAATCATTTGCAAAAGGCGTAAATTCTCCTGAGTGAGTCATTTTAAATTCATCCCCATCGGCAATCTCAAAAGCATCATTATCGCTATGGGCAATAGCACCAATTAAGGCAAACCAGTTTGCATGTGGTAAACGACGAAAGGGTTCGAGCAATGCCATGGGGAGCTCTTTTACACCCAACTGTAGGTTATCTCGGTGCCAACCTTGTGGCCCACATTTTACGCCATCGTCATACCAAAGTTGTTCTGGGTAAGGGCTAAAGCGATAAGTAGCCCCTTGTTCAAGCATTAGTCCTGTTGCATTGTATTGCTCTGCGGCATAAACCAACACATCTTGGCTTTGGCCAATTTGTAACACTGACATGTTTTGATTTTTTAAAGCTATATGGGCAGACAAACCGTTAAAACTAAGCGTAGTTTGATCTGCATACAGCAGTTGATAACTAAGGTTTTTTAAAGACTCGGGACGATAACTGGTTAATTGATTGATACGTGTAGCAACACTGTGGTGGATAATGGGTAACAGCTTACTTTGTTCGTCATCAACCAGCACGGTACATTCACGATCAATCAGTTTAAATAAAGGATTAAACCAAAAATAATTCTGTTGATGGCTTAACGCGAGAGGATCTGGGGTGATGGTCATATCATCTTGGGCGATAAAACTGTTTTGATCCGCAGGAAATAACGATGAATACTCGATTGCTTGACTAGTTAAAAAGGATAAAGCCACAGGCAGTTCAAGTAACCACTCCATTGCAAAGCGTAAGCAAATATCCGCCAGCCCATCTCGATAATAGCCACCACCGATATCGGAATGTGCGCCTGCAAACCATATTTCATGTACATTGTTTTGATGATTTATAAGGGTAGGCTCAAAAGCTCGACGCTTTTCATCCAGTGCCACACAATGCAGAGCCTGATTTATGTTGGTCGCTAAAGTATGGTTTTCAAAAATAACATGCTCAGCGCCTCGGGTGGCCTTGGTGACTTTGGATAAACCAATGGATGCCACAGTATCAAATACGCATAAATAAACGTTATTATCTATGAGCGGCTCTAAGCACTTTGCAAAACGTCGTGCTAACGCAGCGCCGCGACTAAAGCCAGTGAGTAACAATGTATCGCCAGTTTTGTAGTAGCGCTTAAAATCATTTATAGCATGATTTAAAATACTGGCAACATCGTCATCGCGTGGTGCGAAAGATTGATTGAGGAATCGCTTTAAACGACTTCCTTGAGTTCCAATACCTTGGTAATAGAAGCTAAGTTGATTAGTAAAAGGAGTAACGGGCTCGTTATTTAATTGGCCACCCATTAATAAATGAAGTTTGAGAATATTCGAAATGCTTGCATCTTCCTTAAAATGCGCAGAGCTGAACTGCTCAGCATCACGTGGCTCACTACCTGTGCCATCAAAGTTGAAAATCAGCGTTTTCGCGGTCATAGCATCATTCCTTTATGTGGTTTTTTATAACTTACAGGTAAATTATTTAAATTTGAAGACAATCCACTCAAATATGCTATAAGGATTTTTTGTTATTAATTTTAGGCAATACTTTTTTATAGATTGAAAATAATATAGTCAAATGTAGTCTAAGCTTAAACAGTTGAAGCTCTGGTTTAGTAACAAAGTTCAAGTTGCCATTAAGCCTTAGGTTAAATAGTTAAGTTACGCAGATTTGCCTAGAGCAAATGTATTATTGTGTATCTTTAGATAGGCATGATAAAAGGTATCGTGTTGCTATGACTAAATTTTTTATTATTTTGCTGTTATGCATATAAAGTACTGCTGCGCTTTCTAATTCAATAACACAGCCTTTAGTAGGATCTCATAATGAATGGCCTCCCTACATATTTGCTGATGGAACGGGTATGACTACTGAGCTTGTACGTGCTGCATTTTTTAGCCAGAATATTGCATTCGATATTAAAATAGCGCCATTTAGTCGTGCAATGCGAATGTTAGAAAATAATGAAATAGATTTGATCCCTGCATTATGGTGGACAGAAAATCGTGCTAAAACAATTTTGTTCAGCCAGCCCTACTTTACTAATGAACTTAGCATAATTAGTAATACTAAGTCGCAGCTTGATTATCAAGGGCCTCACAGCCTAGAAAGCTTAACAATCAGTACAATCAGAGGTTATGGATATCATGAGTATTTATAGTCTATTGATAGGCTTACAATCGTTCCTTTGCTTAATGTCCATAGTTGTCTTGAGCATGTAAAAAAGCATCGCGCTGATATTGCTCTGGTTGATAAATATGCAGCATGGTTTGAAATGAAAAAAAATGGTTACTCAACAGAGCTAACAATTTGGCAACCAGCTTTAATTAAGCACCCTCTTCATATAGGGATCAGTAAAGAGCATCCCGATGCTGAATATATAATAACCTCCTTCAACAAAGGGCTAGAGCAAATAAAGCGCTCAGGTGAATATGATGAAATATTAGCCCGTTACGAACATCTAGCCTCAGCACAGCCAGAGTAACTAATAAAAAAAATAAAGACACCCACCTAATAAATGGCGATTGTAGTAATTCAAACTTAAATGACACCCATAATAATGACTATATTTGCAGTATTACCATGAGGAACTAGTATTTTATAAGGAACGTGATATCTGAGATATTTATGGCTACTGCAAGAAATCGACAAATCAGTTTAACGGACACTCGTTACTATCATTGTATATCACGATGTGTAAGACGTGCCTATTTGTGTGGTGTGGATGAATATACGGGTCAATGTTATGAACACCGCAGAAAATGGGTTGAAGATAAGCTAATGAGTTTGGCATCTCTCTTTTTTATAGATGTGTGCGCTTATGCAGTAATGAGTAATCATACTCATATTGTAGTGTACGTAGATAGTAAAAAGGCGGAAAGAGTAAATGATAGAGCAGTTGCAATTCGCTGGCATAAAGCCTTTAAAGGTTCTGAATTAACACGACGTTTTGCTAAAGGTGAAAAGCTAGCATCTTTTGAGATGAAAATAGTTACAGATAGTATTGCGCAATATCGTTCAAGGTTAATGGATATTAGCTGGTTCATGCGCTCTTTAAATGAATATATAGCGCGAAAAGCAAATAAAGAAGATGACTGTAAGGGGCGATTTTGGGAGGGACGGTTCAAATCCCAAGCGTTACTTGATGAAGCCGCATTATTAGCATGTATGGCGTATGTTGATTTAAACCCAGTTCGTGCAGGTATTGCTGACAAACCAGAAAATTCAGATTTCACGAGTGTCAAAAAGCGTATTATTTCGGTCGCAGCAGGGAAACAGCCCAAATCATTACAACATTTTTCAGGGATGGCAACACAGCATATGGTGAAAGGTTTACCTTTTGAGCTAACTTCCTACCTTTCTCTTGTTGATGCGACAGGGCGCTGTATTCGTCCTGATAAAATAGGTTATATAGCCGCCGATCTAACCCCTTTGCTTGAAAGGTTGCAAATAACCCCCGAAAACTGGTTGAAAGTTACCAGCAAATTTACCACCGTTTTTCACGGTGCTGTTGGAAGACCTGAGTCGTTAAATATGTTTTGTGAACATCAACACTTTAAGCGACGAACGAATCTAACGAATTGCGAAAAATTACTAGCGTGATAACGTAGCCAACCAATAATACATAACTTATTAATTCAGATTTTTTTGACGCCTAAAAATGCAAACGCCTGATATTTATCTGCCATTTGTATAAAAGTCCTTTTTGAAAATAACTACGGTTTTTAATTGTTTCGTTTATTGCCCTAACCTGGATGTTTGCAATTTCATTCTTATTTTGAATGGGTGTCATTGCAATTTTTAGATGGGTGTCTTTTTTATTTACCTTCAATCCATTGCTTTAAAATGTAAGTTTGCATTTTTTTAGATATATATGGATGGGTGTATGGATGGGTGTCAATTTTAATTTTAATGGGTATCATTATAATTTCTAGATGGGTGTCATTTTTTATTTTATTTCTAGGTGTGTAAGTGAAGCGGCGGCTCCACTTACTCTTGTTAGTTGCTTAATGTAATTTCATCTTTGGCCTAACGACCCGGAGCACTTTTTCGCTGATCCATAATGCAAAGGTTTTGGCGCTGCCGTGGATAGCGCGTTGATGCATGCGATAGAGCGAAATATACATAAAGCGGGCTATCTTGCCTTCAATAAAAAAGCTATTACTAGTGAGGTTGCCCATTAAGCTCCCCACGGTACTGTAGCGTGACAAATTGACGAGCGAACCATGATCGCTGTATTCAAAGCCAGTTAACGGCTGTTGGCGCAGTGTCGCAATTAGGTTTTTTTCAACACATTGTGCCATTTGATGGGCTGATTGCGCACGGGGCGGTACTAATTTGCCATCTTTTTGTGTAAACGCGCAACAGTCACCTAATACAAAAATGGTGTCATCGCTATTACTTTGCAAATAGTCGTTCACCATGATTTGGTTATTACGAGTTAGTTCAAAAACCCCGAGATCTTTTATAAAATCGGGGGCTTTTACACCCGCTGCCCATACCATAATGTCGGCATCGATCTGTTCATCATCTTTAGTGATGAATCCTTGATTTGTTGCCTGCTTTACTTGGGTGTTTTCTCGAACGTTAACACCAAGCTTTAGTAGCTCTCTTTTCGCTGAGTTTGCTATACGCTCTGGTAGGGCGGGTAAAATACGCGGGCCTGCTTCGATTAAGTGAATGTGTAAGCGCTTTGCCGACATATTTGTCAAACCATAAAGTTTTAATAAGTCAGAAACATGATACAGCTCAGCTGAGAGTTCAACGCCTGTTGCGCCACCGCCAACAATGGCAATATTTAATGCATGCTGTGGGTCGTCGTCTTGATGTAGCCGAGTAAAGTTATCGAGTAGCGCGTGCTGAAAGCGTTCCGCTTGTTGGTTTGAATCAAGATAAAAACAATGTTCTTTAATACCGGGTGTATTGAAGTCGTTACTGACGCTGCCGATGGCAATCACCAAGTAGTCATAATGAACGGTGCGTTGTGGTAAAATTTGATGGCCAAGTTCGTCATTAAAGGCACTGAGTGTGATGGTTTTATTAGCGTTATCAAGGTTGCAAAAAGTGCCAAGTTGAAAGTTATAATGATGTTTTGCTGCGTGTGCTGAGTAAACTACCCCATCTAAATCGGCATCTATAGAACCCGTTGCCACTTCGTGCAGCAAAGGTTTCCAAATATGGGTGCGATTTTTATCAATTAATAGAATGTCGGCGTGTTTTTTCTTCCCTAGTTTATGCCCTAATTGCGTTGCGAGCTCAAGGCCGCCGGCACCGCCACCGATGATCACGATTTTAGGATGTGTGGTTATCATTTCATTGCCCTCAAAAGAATTATACCTAAATGCTCTTATGATGATGAAACGTATAGAACACTTAGGTATTGAGCTGAACAAAAATGTTCAAAATACCTTTTCAAGCAACGCATTTATAATGCGCCTTTTCTCACGATTTGTCAGTAAAATTTAATAGGAACAAATAGATAAGCCAAGAAAATAAAGCAAAAAAAAGTTACCATGGCAAACATTGCATTTTCAAACTATGATTTCCTTTATTAGGGAATATGAATAAAGGGAAATATTATGAGCGGATCGATACTTTCTTCACTTGAGCAACACTTTGGGTTTAGTCAATTTCGCCAAGGTCAGCAGCAAACCATAAAGCAACTGCTAAATAACCAATCATCATTGGCAATTTTCCCCACTGGATCTGGTAAGTCATTGTGTTATCAGTTAACTGCATTGCATTTACCTAATCTAACGCTGGTTGTTTCGCCATTACTTGCGCTGATGAAAGACCAAATTGGTTTTTTAAATAACAAGGGAATTTATGCCGCAAGCCTTGATTCAAGCCAAACTACAGAGCAAAGCCACACTGTAATGAGCGATGTGCGTGCCGGTAAAGTGAAAATCTTAATGGTGTCGGTAGAACGTTTTAAAAACGAGCGATTTCGTGAATTTATTAATCAAGTGGCTATTTCAATGCTGGTGGTTGACGAAGCTCACTGTATTTCCGAATGGGGCCATAATTTTAGGCCTGATTATTTAAAACTGCCGCGCTATCGTGATGAGCTCAATATTCCCTTGGTATTATTATTAACGGCCACCGCCACTAAAAAAGTAAAGCGTGATATGAGTGAACGTTTTGCAATTACCCCAGAATGCATTGTACAAACTGGGTTTTATCGGGCTAATTTAGACTTATCGATACTCAGCGTGAAAAGCGCTGATAAAGCAAGTACATTGGCTAATATTGTGCGCGAGCAAACGGGCCCAGGGATTGTTTATGTGACCTTACAACATACTGCAGAGCAAGTCGCTGAAGCGCTTAGCCGCCAGGGCTTACACGCTGTGGCTTATCATGCTGGGCTTGAAGATACCCTGCGTTATGGTATCCAAGATGATTTTATGGCGGGTAAAATTAATGTCGTAGTGGCCACGATTGCGTTTGGTATGGGGGTTGATAAATCAGATATCCGTTTTGTTATTCATTATGATTTACCAAAGTCGATTGAAAACTACAGCCAAGAAATTGGTCGTGCAGGGAGAGACGGACAACTATCGCAGTGTTTTACATTGGCTAATTTAGATGGCTTAAACACGGTTGAAAACTTTGTTTATGGCGATACCCCAGAGCTTAGCGGTATTGAGCATGTGATCAACGATATTCGCCAACACCAAAGCGATCACTCAAAAGAAAGTCAACAGTGGGAAATGCAAGAATACAGCCTTTCAAGTGATAGTAATATTCGCCAATTAGCGCTTAAAACCTTGTTAGTACAATTGGAAATGCAAGGTGCAATAACACCACTTTATGCTTATTACGCCGACTTTAAATATAAGTTTTTGGTTGATAAAGCCGCTTTACTTGGTCACTTTGATGCTGATAGACAAGCATTTTTACAGTTAATATTTAACCATACCCAGTTTAAAAAAATCTGGGGCACACTAAATTTTGACACGCTTACCCAAGCCGCTCAGGTGGATCGCAAACGCGTTGTTGCAGCGCTTGATTATTTAGCAGAGAAGAATTTAATAGCACTTGAAACAAAGCGAATCACCCAAGTCTATCAAGTACATAATGAGGTAATTAATAACCCTGAGCTGGCTAAGCAATTACACAGCTATTTTGTTGATAAAGAGCAAGCTGAAATTAAGCGTATTGCGGCACTTATTCGCTTTTTCGAGCTTAAAACATGTTTGAGCTATAACCTTGCTCGTTATTTTGACGACCATCAAGCGCCACAGCAATGCGGCCATTGCTCAGTATGTAGAGGCCAAGCTGTAACACTTGAATATTCACTCGCTCATAGCTTTGCTAACGATGCTGTAATTTATCAAAAGGTTGATGAGTTACTTAGTCACCTCGCCAGTAAAGGTATACATAATATAGGTATTGAAACCCAATGCCGCTTTTTAGCGGGAATGAGCGTACCGTTATTTGCGCGTAACAAAGTGCGTCAACTCAGTGGTTTTGGTTTGTGTGAGCAGCAGCGTTACAGCGAAATAAAAGCGAAACTACTGGCGCGTTAGTTTTGCTCGTGTATGCTAAGCGGCTAACATTATTTTAGTAAGCCGCTATGCCTCAAACCGTTATCCCCATCGACAATATAATTCCTATTGAAACAGTTACTAACGCCCCTGAGCCGGTTACCTGTGCTAACTGCCAAGCATGTTGTTGTCAGTTAGAAGTGCGTATTGTGACCGACACCGGTGTGCCATTTCATTATATTGAGTATGATAAATGGGGCAGCGAAGTGATGAAACGCGCCGATGATGGTTGGTGCCAAGCACTCGACCGCAATACCTTAATGTGTTCAATCTACGAAAACCGCCCGTTAGTATGCCGCGAATTTGAAATGGCATCGGACGAGTGCATCACCGAGCGTGACCTTGCAGGGATCTGATGGTTGCTTTAGCAGTGGAACACTAAGTGATTGAATTATAATCACTATTCGGCTATGGTTGGTAACTCAACAATAACATTAAACAATCATGCATAAATTAATCACTATTGTGTCAGTTACTTTTCTTAGCTTTATTATATGGGTCATATATCAAGCTAATACGGGGCAACATAGTATTTTCTTTGAGCTTGTTAGAAGTATCCCTTATGGCGATAAAGTAGGGCACTTTTGTTTATTTGGTTTGCTTACTCTAGGTGCTAATTTTGCGTTTAAGCTAAAATCATATTCAGTATTGTCATGCAATTTGTATATTGGTTCGAGCGTCGTGTTTCTATTCGTTTTATTGGAAGAGCTAAGCCAATACTTCATACCTAGTAGAACCTTAGACATCGCTGATCTACTTGCTGATGCTTTTGGTATCCTCACTTTTAGTTTGATAACCAAGCTGATAAATAAAGGTTCGCGATGACGAGTTTTGTTAGCTTACATTAGTTGATTACTGCAAATGAACAGCTTTTTCTCCTGCATAGCAAGCGCTGGTTTGAAGGTTTTTTTGTCGTTAGTTTATTAATGTATCGATAGTTAAATTTTATTCAATTCAATTCAGAACCATTAACCAACCTCATATTCGTTATGCAAGCTCTTAAACCATCATGGTTAATTTTTGGCTGTATTCCATAAATTAACAATGGGTGTCTTTGTTATTTTCCAATCAATTTTTAGTTTACACATTACGAAATTAAGATGGGTGTCTGTGTTATTATCTTTATGCAAGCTCTTAAACCATCATGGTTAATTTTTGGCTGTATTCCATAAATTAACAGTGGATGTCTTTGTTATTTTCCAATCAATTTTTAGTCTATATATTACGAAATTAAGATGGGTGTCTGCGTTATTATCTGTGTTTTTAACCTATGAAAATCGTCTGTTAGTATGTGGCGAATTTTAAATGGCATCAGGTGAGTAAACCACTGAGCGAGCATTAGCTGGGATTTAGTTTGAGATTCTCCCAGCTCTGCTATTTAGCCAATCGATAATTGTGCGCTTGGATACCTTAGTTTCCTACTGCGAGGACTCGCTAAAAAGTAGGCAATGGTTAAGGGACCAATCCTTCCCATAAACATTAAAAACATAATGATAAATTCGCCCAGCGGAGAAAGAGAAGCAGTTAAACCCCGCGACAATCCTACAGTGCCAAGTGCAGACACAGCCTCAAAGGCGACATCTAAAAAAGGCGCATCTTCAACAATCAGTAAAGTAAAAATAGCCAGCCATGTTATACCCGCTGAAACAAGGGTTAAAGCCAGTGCTTTATATACAGATTCTTTGTCGATTTCTCGGCGTAACACAGTAACGCCTTTATCGCGGCGTAAGTAGCTGTAAGTTGCTAAAATCAACACCACAAAAGTCACTACTTTTATACCACTTGCGGTACTGAGTGAGCCTCCACCAATAAACATTAACATCATTGTTAATGCGGTACTGGCATTTCTCAGCTCTTCTATAGCAATGGTATTAAATCCAGCCGTACGCGGTGTTACGGCTTGAAACCAAGCAGCTAGCCATTTACCGACTTCTGACAAGGGTTGCAGTGTTTTTGGATTGTCATATTCAATAACGTAAATCAGTACCAGCGCTACAATATTGATGATAACCGTGCTGATCAGCATTAACTTACTATAGGTGCTAAGGGCTGCCCAACGTTTTGATTTATACACATCCATGAGTACGGTAAAACCTAGGCCACCGATAATAAACAAACCAGTAACGGTAAGATTGATCACAGGATCGTCAACATACTGCATTAGGCTGTTGGGGCTAAGCGCAAATCCCGCATTATTAAATGCACTAATGGTATAAAACAACGCATGGAAAAAGCTGGTTTGTAAGCCCAGCTCAGGGAGCCAGTACAGCGTTAAAATAACAACACCGAGTGACTCAACAATGATGGCAAAAAGCAACACTGATTTTGCCGTACTCAAAAGTGTTGATGTATCTGTTTGATTAAAAGCTGCTTTAGTTACTGTTTTTTGAATAAAGCCAACTTTGTTACCCAATGCCAGCAAGGTTACCACTGCAAATGTCATCAAACCCAAGCCACCAAGTTGAATTAATAGCGCGATCACCCCTTGGCCAAAAGGGGTAAATGCGGAGCCTGTGTCTACCACAACTAATCCGGTGACGGTTACCGCCGATGTTGCAGTAAAGGCACTTTGTATCCACGAAATAGGTTCATTGGTGGCAAAAGGCAGCTTTAATGCTAAAGCCCCTAGTGCGATTAATATCAAAAAGCTGCAGCATAAAATAAGCGGCGGTGCAGCATTGATTTTTTTATGCCCACTGACTTTGCGCTCAATAGGCGTTTTGAGAGGGTGCCATAAAACCATGGTTATAACAGCCTTGGAGCTAGATAGTTTAATTCGACTCGGCTACCTGATAGCAGTAAGGTGTCGTGGGTATGTAACTCAAAGTCGTCATCAAGCTTGACAAACGTTTGCTTGGCGCGCTTTACCAATAGAGGGTCTACAGTGCCTTTTATTTCTCTGAGTAGATGCCCTAGTTTTGTTTTATGTAGGTGAGCTTTTATACTTACTTCAACAACGTATAAGCCATTGCCTAATGAAATATAGTCGTTCACTATCGGGTAATTAAGCGCTTGTGCAACGCGCACACCCATTTCTTCTTCTGGGTGAATAATACGCGAGACACCCAACTTTGATATAATCGTATGATGCGCTTTGGTGCTGGCTTTAACCCATATTTGTTTAACCGCTAAATTTTTTAGTGCTAAGGTACACAATATGCTGGACTGCATATCTTCACCGATCGCGACTAAGACCGCTTCACTATTTGCTAAATCGAGCTCCTTTAACGCCGCTTCATCTGTTGAATCGCATACCACTGTCTCTGATAAGTGCTCAACATACTTTTCGGCGAGTTTTGGGTTGCTATCAACGCCAGTCACTGTGTGTCCTAAATGGATCAACTCCAAGCTTGCTGCAATGCCAAAGCGGCCTAAACCGATAACTGTAAAATGTGCCATAGTATTCCTTCGTTATTTTTTCCAAAAGCTATGAGTAAAAAGTGCAAAAACAGTAAAATATTCTAACCGACCCACGATCATAGCGACCGAGAGTATCCAAATACCGGTGTCTGAAACGGGTTGAAAGTTAGCGCCAACTTCACCAAATCCAGGGCCAAGTACATTGACGCATGCAGCTACTGCAGTAAATGCGCTCCAAAAATCCAGACCCGTTGCCATAAGCAACATTGTAAACAGTAAGCTTGAACCAACAGCAAAGGTCATAAATGCCATAATTGCATGGCGTACATCTTCTTTAACGGGCGATCCTTGATACTTCAGTGTAAATATCGCTCTTGGGTGAAGCAGCTGTTTAATATTGTTATTAATCATTTTGCCAACAATAATGTTACGAATTATTTTATTTCCGCCAGCCGTTGAACCTGCACAACCACCAAGATAGCCGGCAATAACCAGTAAAAACCCAGCCTCAGCTGGCCAGTCAGTAAAGCTTGCTGCGCCATAACCGGTGCTGGTAATAAAAGAAATAATATGAAATGTAGAGAAACTAAATGCTTCAAGTACATTTGAGTAGCTGTCTTTAAGCAGTAGCATGGTGGTTAAAAGAACCGATAAAAGCACCACTATATAAATAAAATAACGCGTCTCTTCATCATGATAATAACTAGTAATGGCTCTTTTGTGCGCTACTTTGAAGTGCAAGGCAAAGTTAATCGCTCCTGCAAGCATAAATACATTAGCTATCCACAGCAGTAAGTGGCTGTGGTAATACCACATACTGGCATCATGGGTTGAAAAGCCCCCAGTTGAAACCGTGGTAAAGGCATGTGCAATCGCATCGTAAAAACTCATTCCGCCAGCATAATAGGCTAAAGTACAAAGTACGGTGATTGCTAAATAAACGCCCCATAAATAATGAGCGGTACTGGCAACGCGCGGAGTTAATTTTTCGTCTTTAATGGGGCCTGGTGTTTCTGCTTTTAATAATTTCATGCCACCAATATTCAACATAGGTAAAATAGCCACTACAAAAATTACAATGCCTAAACCGCCCATCCATTGTAAGAATTGTCGATACAATAAAAAGCTAGCAGGCATGTTATCGAGCCCGGATAACACCGTTGCGCCAGTGGTGGTTAAGGCGCTGATTGACTCAAATACCGCGTCGCTAAAGTTAACGCCAGTGACGACTAGAATAGGAATGGCGCCTAACACACCGGCTATAATCCACGTTACTGTGGCGTAAATAAGTGCATCTCTGAATGTTGCGGCGGTTAGATCAGTTTTACGTAAATTGATAAGTAGCACTAAAGCGACAGAGATCATCGTTGCGCCAGGAATAAGAAATGCGCTAATAACTCGGTCTTTAAAAATAAATAATGAAAGCGCTGCAAAGACCAGTTGTACCACTCCCATCCAAATAATAGGAAAGGCGAGTAGTCTTAAGGTGATTTTCCAATTTATCATCAATACGCCTTATCAAATACCTATAGCAGGTAACACGCAATCACTAAAGTTGAGTTGAATATACGGGATCAAATAGTAAAGTCAGCGCTGCACTGCAAAGCTTTATAAAGATTTTATAAATGAGATAAAAAACTTTATAAAAACTTTATAGAGGCAATATTGAAAAGGCAGTAACCTATGTAGTTAATTGTCAGAGGAATCGTTAATGAATCAAGTGCAGGGCAAACCAAGCAAATATAAAGCATTTTTTTTGGCGGTGATAATGCCGATCATTGTAGTTATGGCGATTTATCCGTTACGAGATTGGTTTTCGACCACCGACATTGTGATGTTACAGCTGTTATGGGTCGCCTGGGTTGCAGTTCGCAGTAACCGACGCGTTGCAGCCATTACCACCTTGGTCAGTGTAGCGTGTACCGATTGGTTTTATGTTACCCCGTATTTTACTTTTCATATTGAAAATATTGAGTATCTAGTTACTTTTATCGTGATGCTCATTGTGGGACTGATGATCAGCCAGTTAGCGGGCGAATTAAACACTAAGGTGCGAGATGTACAATTACACGCGAGTAATAGTCGAACACTGTATGAGCTGGCTAAAGGATTAAATAGTTTAGACGCACTGGATGAGCAAAAGCAGTACTTTCAGCAGCTTATTAGCGAGCATTTGGCCATTACTTGCCAATTTCAACAAATGCGTCAGCAAGTGGCAGGTGAATTTATGCTATTAAGTGATAAAGAGCAAAGTATGGGGGGGTTTGCTTTTGCAACGTTACTGTCTGAAGGACAAAGGAGCTTCGTAAATACCGCAATTTCATTGTTGTATCAGGTACATGAGAAAACCTTACTGAGGCAGCAGTCGGCGGCAATTTCAGTTCAAGCTGAACTCGAGCGTGCTAAAAATGCATTATTACGCAGTTTATCTCATGACTTGCGCACGCCACTGGCAACTATTATGGGCGCCTCAAGCATGTTGGCCGATGATGAGATCACACTCAGTGAAGCGATAATAAAAGAGCAGGCCGGTAATATTTATGAGCAAAGTAAAATTCTTAATCAGCATTTTGACAAGGTGATGGAGCTTAGCCGAGTAAATAAAATGGGCGAAAACCTGTGCTGGCAAACAATTAACTTGCAAGCTTTGCTAAGCGAAGCAAAAGCACGTAGGCAGCAGCAATTAGCGCATTTTGTGGTAACAACAAATATTGATGCCAATTCGAGCTGCCAAGGCGATGTGACACTGTTAGAAATAGCACTGGCAAATATGCTCGAAAATGCATGGCGTTATGGTGATGGTGATGGTGAGGTGGTTGTTGAATTTACCCAAAGCCGTTACGAGTCAGCGGTGAGTTATCAATTACTATTGAGCAATAAATTAATTAGCAAGCCACAGGCAAGTGCTGATGAAGGTGTAGGGCTTGGCAGTGTAATTTGTGATGTGGTTGCTAAGTTTCATCAAGGCACATTTTCACTGACGATAGATAACGATACAGAAATGGCCTTGGCAAAATTAATCTGGATAAAAAATAATGACTAAAATCTTAATACTTGAAGATTCTCCGCCGTTGCAAAGCTTTTTAAAAACCTTACTGCAAGCCAGTGGCTATGAGCTGAGTATTTGTGATAAAGGGCTGGATGGTTTTGCACTTTTAAGTGAGCAAAGTTATGACCTTGTATTATTAGATTTAGGGCTTTTGGATATGGATGGTCAAGACTGGCTAGTGGAGTTTAGGCAATGGAGCCAGTTACCGGTATTAGTGCTTTCAGCTCGTGATGGTGAAGTGGAAAAAGTCACTGCGCTTGATAATGGGGCCAATGATTTCCTTACTAAACCTTTTAGCGCCAATGAACTATTAGCGCGTATTCGGGTGTTACTGCGTACTAATAATCAAGTCAGTTTTGCGTTGCAATGTGGCGACATTTGTATTGACCCAAATAAGCATATTGTGCGTGTTGGTGACAATGAGGTTAAGCTGACTAAAAAGGAATATGCAATCTTACTGTTATTATTTCAAAATAAAGATAAGGTACTGACTCATAATGCAATATTAAGCCATATATGGGGAGAGCAATATATAAATCGTCCTGAATATGTGCGTGTGCATGTAGCGCAGCTAAGGCAAAAATTAGAGGCAAATCCCGCAAGCCCAAAGTATTTACTTACTGAGCCTGCGGTAGGATATAGATTAGTAGATTAAAGTATTAAAGCGCTCTTTAGTTCACTTTGAAATAGCTAATGTACTGCTTCAGTGTTTTTGATAACTCAGCCAATGCGACTGCTTCTTGTGCATTGTTTTTTAAGGATAAACTGGTTTCCTTAGACATGTTAGCGATTTCCTCTACACCAGAACTAATTTCTGACACAGTGGCAACTTGCACTGATGTTGAGTCGACAATTTCAAGCACTTTTTCCAAGGAATCATTAGCTTGTTGTTGTATCTCTTGCAGTAGTTGATTGGCTTCATCCATCAATAATAAACCACTTTCTACTTGTGGTACTGTGGTTTCCATCGCAGTGACAGATGCTTGGGTATTATCTTGGATCTGTAAAATCATTTTCTCAATATCACCGGTCGCATCACCTGTACGTTGGGCGAGTTGCCTAACTTCATCAGCTACAACGGCAAAACCACGTCCAGATTCGCCTGCACGAGCGGCTTCAATAGCTGCATTTAGCGCTAGTAAGTTAGTTTGATCTGAAATACTACGTATCACACTTAATATATCACCAATGTTTTTAACATGATTTTGTAGTATGTTTACTTGTTTGACTGTTGCTTTCACTGTAGTTGATATGCCGCCAATTTCGGTTGCTACTTTTTGCACCGATTGACTACCTTGTTGTGATAATTGTGCGGTAATTTTTGAATTATCTTCAGTTTGTTTTACTGCACTGGCAACTGAGTGAATGCTATGGCTCATATTGGCTAAATTGGTGACGGCAGAGTTAGTTAGCGTAACTTGATTATCTGCGGCATAAAGTGCTTGTTGTGAGCCTGAGGCGACACTTGCTGAATGAGATGAAAGCTCTTGTGAAGAATCAATAATGCTATTGACGATAGCTTTCAATTCTTTTTGCATTACTTGAACTGATGCCATCATACTATTAGGGCTGCAGGAATTTATTTCAGTGGTTAAATCACCTTTAGCGATACGTGCAATTACTTCTGCTGCTTCTTGAGGTTCACCGCCTACTGCATTTTTAATTTTTGAACTAATAATATAGGCAATTACAGCGCCAATAATAACAGCCAGTGCAGTTAATGAAATCATACATAGCTCAAATGAGCTGGTTATCTCACGTGTTTTATCCGTTAAATTATGATTTGTTTGTTCTTGCAGATTGATGAATTGATTAATGCTGTCCAACCATTCTACAAATGAGGGACGCGCATCGGTTAGTAATAGCATAGTTGCGTGCGTTATATTATTAGCACGTTTAGCGGCGATAATATTTTCCACTAAGGGGAGGGTATGCTCTTCTATCTTATCAATTTTTTTCATTAGGGAGCGCTCGTGATCAGTCATTTGATCAACCAAGCTCGCCATTTTTTCATGCGATATTTGGTAATTGTTATTGAGCTCATTTATTAAGCTAATCGTATCGCTTAAATCACTAGCATTTGTTAATAGCACCACATCCCGTATTGCTATTGCCCTATCATGTACTGCGCCCCTAAAATCAATAGCATAACGCTGCTTAACAGAATTTATATCGTTAATTTCAGTTATATTATTGTCAATTTGACTTACTTGAGATGTGCCAATAATGGTTAATGTGAGCATCATTAATAAGATCACTCCAAAACCAGTGGCGAGGCGCATATTTATGGTCATATGTTTTCCAGTATTATTTGGTGCGATTTTATATTGGCTGATTATAACTCAACGTAATTCGTTAAGTGGAATGACTTACAAAACGAATTTACTTTTCTAATAATCAGTTATGTATCAATAATGTTAATGTTGAACAATTAATGTGCAGTAGTCAAGTTAATGAGCAACTGCACTTTTGAATTGTAAAGCTTAAAAAAATCTATCTCGATAGACCGAACCGGAATGAGTGCATCGCTTAGCTGTAAAACCACCTTAAACAGCCAAAACGAAAACTAACTTAGTCGTACTTTGCCTCTAACTCGTTAGCGGAATGAAATTTCTCGTGAGTTTGTAATTGCTCATCGTATTTAACGAGATTTTTAAAATGTGCTAGTTGACCTGCATTTTTAACAATTTCAACAATAAACGACATCATAAAATCAGCACCGGTTAGAGAGTCTCCCACTAAGTAACGTTTACCTTCTAAGCGGTCATTAAAGTAACTAATAACTTTGGCGGTTTCTGCATCGGCATAGCCTTCTAAAAATTGCGTTTTAGCGCCATCTTTTTGCACAAACATTTTTAATAATAGCGGTAAAATTGCTGAGCTTTCAGCGAAGTGCAGCCATTGCTGGTAGTCAATATAGTCTTTACTGTCACGGCTTGGCGCAAACTTACCGTTACCGTATTTACTGATCAAATAGTCGGTGATCGCACCTGATTCAGCAATTATTTGGCCATTGTCCTCAATCACTGGTGATTTGCCTAGTGGATGAATCGCTTTAAGCTCATCAGGAGCTAAAAAGGTTTCACTGTTGCGTTGATAAGCCACAATTTCGTAGTCAACGTCTAGCTCTTCGAGTAACCAAATAATACGTTTAGAGCGTGATTTATTTAAATGATGTAACTTGATCATAGTTATCCTTAAAAGCGCAGCCGTTGCTGCGCAGGGTAAATTTAAAGCGGTTTATTTACTTGTACTACCGTTTTGCCAAAGTTCTTGCCGTCAATCATATCGTTAAACGCTGATACGGTATTTTCAAAACCTGTTACTAAATGTTCACGGTAATGAATTTTTCCTTCGCTGAGCCATTTTTGCATATCAGTGGCGAACTCATCATAACGATGGCCATAATCATCAAAGATAATAAAGCCTTGCATACGAATACGCTTAGAGAGAATTTGACCCATTAGAGCCCCCATGCGATCAGGTCCTTGTGGTAACTCAGTCGCATTATATTGCGACACTAAACCACATAATGGTACGCGCGCAGCGGTGTTTAATAGTGGTAATACGGCATCGAAGACTTTTCCGCCCACATTTTCATAATAAACATCAATACCTGCATCACATGCGTCAGCTAACTGTTTGGCAAAGTCATCGCTGCGGTGGTCAATACAAGCATCAAAACCAAGCTTTTCGACTGCGTATTGGCATTTTTCATTGCCGCCTGCCACACCGACTACTTTACAACCTTTGAGTTTAGCAATTTGCCCAACAGTTGCACCTACTGGGCCTGTTGCTGCTGCAACCACCACTGTTTCACCTTCTTTTGGTGCACCAATATCAAGTAGCCCCATATAAGCGGTAAAGCCAGGCATACCCATAATACCTAATGCATACGATGGATTACTTGGCTCTTTGCCTAATGGCATTAATCCTTCGCCATTTGAAATCGCATATTCCTGCCAGCCTGTATAGGCTAGTACCCAATCGCCTTTTGCAAACTTGTCGTTATTTGATTGCTCAATTTGACATACGGTTGCGCCAACCATGACATCGCCAATCTCAACAGGGTCTGCATATGATTTTGCATCACTCATGCGGCCACGCATGTATGGGTCTAATGATAAATAAATAGTGCGTAGTAATACTTCACCTTGTTGTAGTTCAGGCATTTGTACGCTTTTAAATTCAAAGTTATCAAGCGTTGGCGCACCATGAGGACGAGACTTTAGAGTAAATTGTTTATTTGAAATAGCTTGCATAATTTTTTCCTTGTCTGATTAAAAGAAGGCTGCATAACGGCTGTAAATCTAAATGCTCAGTCGTTATAGTCTCTGCAGCGAATTAAATGCTTAACTAATGAAATTAGGGCTGGGTCTATTAAATTCAACAGTCAGTATAGATAAGTTTATCGCTATATGGTTAATCTGTTTTGCAGCTATGCAACGATAAAATTTCTAGCTAAAATTTTGCAAAATTGCAGTTGAGGATATTTAAAATCTAATAGCTGCTCAGCGCGTTTAATTACGACAATATAAAAAAGCAGACACTACAATGAGTGCCTGTTTTATATTTATAAATCCGGTAATTATGAAAGGGCATTTTACTGCTTAATTACGCGTGCGGTTTAATTAAGTATTTTTCACCTGTGGCTTGTTTTGAATAAGCCTCAATAGATTGTAACTGTAATACTTCAGCAAGCGACACTTCATGGGTGTAATTACTGGCAAAAGTGGTCGTGATTTCATCTGCTATACGTTTGCGCATTGCTTTTACTGTACTAGGGTTCAGTTTGCCTAGTGCATTAAATAGTAAGAACCCGTTAACACCCCATGCAAAACCAAAGTTGCGATTTAGCGTAATTGGGCCGCGGTTTAAGGCACCATAAATATAAACTTGTTTGAAAGTGTCTGAGCCATAAACACTGTATTCAGTGATATCACGTGTTGCAGCGACTTCCATACAGTTAAGAATGTCACTCGTTAGTTGGCCACCACCAATTGGATCAAACGCAATCGTTGCACCGGTTTCGATAATTGCGGCTGTTAAATCAGCAAGGAACGTATCATTACTTGAGTTAACAACATACTTTGCCCCCATATCACGTAGTAACTTTTCTTGCTCCGGCTTACGTACAATATTGATTAAATCAACACCATCGGCAATACAAATTCGATTTAGGATTTGACCAAGATTAGAGGCCGCTGCGGCATGAATAATCGCTTTATGGCCTTCAGTACGCATTGTTTCAACCATTGCTAATGCAGTAAGTGGGTTAACAAAAGCCGACGCACCTTCTTTAGCCGTCGTTCCTTCTTTTAATTCTAAGCAGCTTTGCACATTTGCGCATATAAATTTGCGATACGTACCACCACCAATTACAGCAACAGTTTTACCCATTAATGCTTGTGCAGCTGGCGATGAGCCTGCGGCCACAACCGTACCTGCGCCTTCATTGCCAACGGGTGTGGCTTTACCAACACGTGTTTTAAGTGATGGCATAAATTGAGCAGGAACATCAGCGGTAATAACTGGGTTTTGCTCAGTACCAGTTTGCTTTGCACTGGACATATCAGCGGCGCTGAATAAAACGCCTAAGTCAGATGGATTTAATGGCGTAGCCTCAATACGAATCACTACTTCATCGGCACCAGGTTGTGGCATATCGATATTTCTTAGGGCAAGCGTTAGTTTATTATCTTCACTGATAGTTGAAGTAAGTTGGATATTTGTATCTGTCATAATGTTCGCTCCTGATAATGTGTATTAATTAGTGCAATAGCTAAGTGTTATTTAGCATGTGTTATCTGAATATGAGCTTGCGTAAAGCTGGCTCGACTCAACAACACATAAAAATGTAATGTAAACGCATGCGTTTAGGTTAAGTACATTATTACTTGTTTAAATTTGCTTATATATAGGAGAAAATGCGAATAACTTTTGTCTTTAAGACAATAATGTTATTTATTGAAAGGAGAGGTTAGATGGATCAACTACGGGCAATACGCTACTTCATAAAAGTTGTTGAAACGGGTAGCTTTACCAAAGCGGCGAGCACGTTTAATGTGCCGCCTTCTTCTTTATCAAGACGAGTGGTTGATCTAGAAAAAAGCTTAGGAGCAACGCTTTTAAAACGCACAACCCGGCTTGTGAAGCTGACAGAAGTGGGGCAAATTTACTATAACGACGTTCAGCAAATAGTAAACCAGTTAGAGCAAAGCCACGAAACTGTGCGCAGTTATCAAACAACACCAATGGGGCGCTTATCAATAAGTTCGATGGTAAGTTTTGGTGATAAAATATTACTACCGTTGTTAGATGAATTTAATGCGTTATACCCTGAAATTATACTCGATGTTAGCTTCAGTGATGAACTATCGACATTGGGCCGTGACGATGTTGATATTGCTATTCGCGGTGGTTATGCACCCAATGAGCGCGTGTTAGCCATAAAATTGATGGACAATGAGTTTATTCCTGTAGCGTCACCAGGTTATTTACAGCAGCACGGTGTGCCTAGTCATGCTATGGCGTTAAAGCATCACAATGGCCTTTATTTTAAGACGCCACTAGGGCCAACCCCTTGGCTATGCAAAGTAGATGAGCAATGGCATGACGTGTCAGGGCCTGCTGTGGTTATTTCGAATAACGGAGCATGGCTTAGTAAAAAAGCCTGTAATGGGGAGGGCATTTTAATGTCAACTCGCTGGGCACTTGCTCCATACCTTGAGTCGGGCGAGTTGCAAGAACTTAAGTTTGAACATCAGCTTGCGGTAACGCAAAACTCTAATATGGCTATTTATTTGTTATATCAAAAACAGCGATATTTAGTACCAAAAGTGAAAGCCGCCGTAGATTTTTTGGTACAAAAAATAAAGGTAGAAGCCGATTGAGCACAAAGTTATAGAGCTTTCTATTAGCGTCACAGCACTGTTAATAAAATCTTTTTAGTTATTAAAGAAATTGAAAAATTAAATGAGAAAGCACACAAGTTGTGTTAAAAATAACCTTTAGATAGATGTTGTTAGCGAGGGAATGAAATGAAAATACAACTGTTGGTTTTACTGCCACTGCTAGTCAGTGCTTTTGTGAGCGGTTTGGTAAAGGCAAATGATGAAGTATTGTCGGTCGATCAAGTTGCGTTACAGGGAATGCAGTTTAGTTTTGAAAATGATGCCAAAGTAAGGCCTAAAAACAGTGATTTCAGTGTGGTTAACTCTGTGCTGATGAGCAGTGAGCAAGGCCGGCGAGTCGCAGTGGTGACAATTCGTAATGACGCGTCAGGTTCACGCATTTTACAGGCTGAACATATTATGGCGTTATTTGCCGATGGCAGACGAATATCGCCTATGGCTCTGGCTGACAATATTAAACTAGACGATGGTGAGCAGCGCACATTAACGCTGTCGTTTGGCGAAGACAATTTCCCGATTTTGAGCATCTTCACCAGTAATAATTTAAATTAGGAATAATAATAAAATGAAAGCGATGATCTGTGGATTGAGCTGTGCAGCACTTTTTAGTGCCACCAGTATTGCGCAGCACAGTAAGGAGTTTGTGCCTGATAATGTGTTTACTCAAGGCGTTGAAGGACCTGTTTTTTATAAGCAGCATTTATACGCAGTTAATTTTGCTGATCAGGGCACCATTGGTAAGGTTGATAACAATGGTAAAGCCAGCTTATTTTTAAAGCTGCCAAATGACAGCGTTGGTAATGGTTTGCAATTTGATGGCCAAGGTAATCTCTATATTGCGGATTATGTAAATCATAATATTTTAAAAGTGCCTGCTAATAGTAAAAGCGTTGAGGTTTTTGCTCATAATAAAACCATGAATCAACCAAATGATATTGCCATAACTAAACGCGGTGTGTTGTTTGCCAGCGACCCTAATTGGGCTGATGCTACCGGCAAATTATGGCGTATAAATACAGATGGCAGTACTCAATTATTAGAAGAGAATATGGGCACCACCAATGGTGTGGCGGTTAATAACAGCAATAGTAAACTCTACGTAAACGAAAGCGTGCAGCGGATTATTTGGCAATATGATCTTGATAGTGAGCTAAACATCAGCAATAAGCAGCCGCTGATCACATTTGACGATCATGGTATGGACGGCATGCGTGTTGATAACCAAGGTAACCTGTATGTAGCCCGTTATGGCGCAGGTGTTATTTTAAAAATTAGTCCCGCAGGTAAGATATTGCAAACCTATACTTTAACAGGGCAGCATCCAACCAATGTGGCATTTAATGACCAGCAAACCAAGCTGTTTGTCACTATGCAAAAACGCGGTGCGATTGAAGTGATAAATGTGGAGTAAAACTGCGGACATTCTGTGGGAATTGACTTAGTTGTGATTGTTTAAAGACCCTAATTTGCACAAAGAGAAGTGAATGAGGGTAAATGAGACACCCAGAAATACGACGGGCAACGGATTAATCCTAGCACCTAGATACTTTTCTAGAACCTTTACCCATGTAGGTCGCTATTTATGGCGTCAATATTTTCCTCATCAGCGCAGCGTCTCATGACTTCTTTGTGAATAAGTTACTTAGAGTCCATCTGCAAGATGAGTAGCAAATGTTTTGATTCAACTAATCTAATATGAAAAGCGCACCGGGCAGGGTGCGCTTTAAGGGTTTAATCCTGTGTTGCTATGAGCAATTTGGGATTAACTAAAAACTCGGTGAGTAACGAACTGCAACGCCCACTGTACGGCCAATAACGCTGTAATCACTCACAGTATTAAAGTGGTTAGCGCCAATGTCAGGTGTTGGTGGTGCTTTGTCAAACAGGTTATCGATACCAAAGTTAACCGCGATAGTGTCGGTTGCTTGCCACGATGCAGCAAAGTCCATGTAGTCTTGTGCTGAAATTGTTTCTGTTCTATCTACAGCATAGTCTACTTCACCGATTCTGCGCCAGCCTAATTGGAAGTTCATGGTATCTAGCTGCCAATCAAACGTGGCGCGATGTTTATAATCGGCTTGTAAGATACTCGCAAAATCGCCTGAACACGCGCTACCGTAAGTGCCTTTACAATCAACTTCGGCTACGGTGCTATTATTTTGGCGAGTTTGTTTTGTTACAAAGTTACCTTGGTATGAGAGCCTAAAGCGACCGCCTAAATCCATTGGTGCATCAAATACATAGTTGGCTGCTAAATCGATACCAGCTTGTTCAATCGCTGCAAGGTTAAAGTCATTTACGATCGCGGTGCTAATAAAGCCCGTGTTTGGATCGCGAAGTACTGCGCCACACAATGGGTTGTTCGGATTTGGATCGTCGATATAGCAGCTTTGTAATGCTGCAGCAGGTTGAATTTGACTTACCGCATCGGTTACACGAATGCTATAGTAATCAAGTGATAGGTCAAAGCCCTCAATGTAACTTGGAGTATAAACTACACCTAACGTATCTGATTCTGCTTGCTCAGGCTTGATGTTCGGATTACCGCCATAAGTATACTCGGCTGTTGTTGAGTCATACTCAGTGCCTACTGGTGGTGCGCCAAAAGCGGCACATTGCGCTGCGTCCCCCGTACCTAGTAAACATGGATCGCCATTAAAGCGACCAGCAAAGCGTGGTACAAATTGGTCACTATTTTGGTCAAATAAAGCTAATGATAACCCCGTGATCGGACTTGCGAATTCGCCTAAGTTTGGTGCTCTAAATGCAGTGAGCTTATTAGCACGAATACGGATATCATCGTTAATTGCCCAGTTTATGCCAAGCTTATAAGTGTCTTCGGCTTCGGTGTTTGAATAATCAGAAATACGGTAAGCACCTTCAAAACTAAGTTCTTTAGCAAATGGCATATCAATTAAGATCGGCACTAAAATTTCTGCATAAAACTCACTACTGTCGAAGCTGGCGTCCATATCAAATGCGCTAACTGAGGCAAAGCTAGTGCCATTTCTAAATGCATCCCCTGGAGTTTGCTTGCCCGTTTCTTTGCGGTACTCATAACCAATTGCAAAATCGACATAACCGGCAGGTAATTCAAATAAGGCACTAGAATCGCCAGAGAGAGTTGCAGCAAATACACTTTGAGTACGTTCACGGGTGGTATATAACAGTGGATCGCTAAATTCATTTAGATCTAAATTAGGATCAAAAATATCGCTGCTATTGGCAATATTGCCAAAGCGACTATTGCCACTGTTATCATTTTTATAGCCATTGTTGTAAATTGTAGCGACTTCGTCAGTTTGACCGTATTGACCATAAATGTCGTAACGTAAATAATCGTTAATATCGCCTTTTAAACCCAGTTGAAATTGTAATGAATCACGCACGGCTTCAGTATGTTGAACGCCAAGGCCTAAATTACGCTCAACATTGACTAGCGCATTTCCATCAGCATCAAAGGTGAGTTGTTGGCGTAGTTCATCAGGAATATATTGGTTATCTTGTGTGAGGGTTACTTGTTCATTAACAAGAATAGGTGTTTGGCCGCTAGCGCCGGCGCCATTAACGGTTACTTTTGAATACATAGCGCGGCCGTAAATGATTGCGCTGTCACTGGCATCCACATCAAATAATAACCCAGCAGAAAATCTATCCATTGGCTGAGTTAAATAACGGTCGCCGGTAAAGTCACTGGTTTGACGGTCGCTCACGACTTGCCCTGCATCATTAATCGCTAAACTGTTGCCGCTGGCAACATCGGTGTAAAACCCGCCGCTATTAATCATAGTCGCGCCATTCTCTAAGGCATAATCACGTTCACCAGCAAGTAACTCTTTACGTTCAGAATAACCAAGGTAGCCAGTAATATGGCCACTACCATCAGCTATATCGCCACCAAAAATGGCTTCAAAATTAAGTTTTTCATTGCCACCATCAGCTGTTTCATAACTACTTGAAAACTCAGCGCCGGTAAAGTCATCATCAAGCACAAAGTTAACCACGCCAGCTACTGCATCGGCACCATAAACAGCAGCCGCACCGCCAGTTAAAACATCAACACGTTTGATCAAACCGGCAGGAATTGTATTGACGTCAACTGAGTTACGAAAACTAAATGGCACAGCGCGCGTACCGTCAATTAATACCAAAGTTCGGTTTTGACCAAGACCACGTAAATCAATAGTCGATGAGCCAAATGAGTCACCTACCGTTGCACCTGTACTATTAGCGCCCGCTGCGGCTTGTGGTAATTTTGCGGTAATATCTTCTACATTAACCGCGCGATCTAGGTGTATTTGTGCTTCGTCAACACTCACTACTGGGCTACTTGAAACTAATTCTGTGCGCTGAATTCGCGAGCCAGTAACAGTAATTACTTCAGGTTTTTTTTGCTGCACTTGTTGCTGTTCAGCGGCCAATAAAGCAGGGCTAGTAGTGGCAATAACTGCCAGTGCAATTGGTGATAGCAGGTGGAGTGGGCGCATTGAGTTAGGTTTGCAGTGTTTCATGGTCTGTTCCCGTGGTTATGTATTTTTTGCTATTATGAATTTTATCGTTGTCGGTACACTCAGTGTGTTGGTAAGTTTTAAAGCATTTTTAACGTATTTGCAATAATTATTCTTTCAATATTTAAAGTTAAGGTATAAAGTATTCTTGAGTTTGAAGTGAATGTACATTCATTAGTATTTTGATTTTTAAGGGTAAAAAGAATGCATCAGCATATATTACAACTGTATAACAGTGCTAAAAAACAACAAAGATTAATAATTGGTCTGATGAGTGGGACTTCATTAGATGGATTAGATGTTGCATTGTGCAAAGTCTCAGGGCATGGCATGGACACCCAAATTGATGTGTTAGCCTTTGACACCGTTGATTATGATGATGACTATAAACAGAAAATAAAAACAGTATTTGCCAAGCGCGAATGTGATTTGGAGTTAGTTACTTTACTTCACCCTTGGGTGGGGCAATTACATGGCAAAATGGTATTGCAGTGTTTAGCTAAATGGAAAGTTGCTGCAGCTGATATTGATGTGATTGCAAGTCACGGGCAAACTATTTATCACTGCCCTAAAAGTCAGCATAGCCAGAGCGATTTTAATCATGGCACTTTGCAAATAGGTGATAGCGACCATTTAGCGGTTACGACAGGTATTACCACGATTGGCGATTTTAGACAAAAGCACATTGCAGCGGGCGGAGAAGGCGCACCACTTGCGGTATATGGCGACTATTTATTTTTTAGCAGCTTAACTGAAAATCGTATATTACTGAATATGGGTGGCATTGCTAACCTGACTTTTTTACCACAATCTGCTGATGCGAGCGCTGTATTTAGCTCTGATATTGGCCCAGGTAATACCATTATGGACGCTTATATACAGCGTTATTTTGCGCCGCTTCATTATGACAAAGATAGTTTAATTGCCAACCAAGGCCAGATAAATCAGCCGCTGTTGGATGAGTTATGCCAAGATGAATTTTTTAATTTAGACTTTCCTAAGACGACAGGCCCTGAAGTTTTCAATTTGGCTTATTTACACCAAGCACAAACGACAACCAACACCCTACAGCTAAGCCACGAAGATGTGATGGCAACACTAAATCGATTTTCGGCGATGATGATTGCACAGGCTATTAATCAATGCAGTGAAAAATTAGCCGATGTTACAGTTTATGCCAGTGGCGGGGGAATACATAATCCACTGTTGATGAAGCATATTTTATCTTTGTGCCCACAGTTACATGAGATTAAAAATACCCATGCTCTAGGTATCGACCCAGATGCGAAAGAAGCAGTTTTGTTTGCGATTTTAGCGAACGAATGTTTAGCGGGTGGCCAGCAACGTTTTGGTAATCAAGCGCAGGGCATACCCACCATTACTATGGGTAAAGTCAGCTTTGCGGATTAAAATAATGATAAAAATGAACTACTAAAACTTGTCATATATTGGCGCAGTGAATGATTTTTAGAAACTAGAGCCGGCTCGTATTGTGGTATATAACCTGCGCCATATTCCTTGATTGCGACATCAAATTCAGCACTGTCTTTGAGGGTGGCATGTAAACCATGCAACATTAATTGCAGCACATATTCGTCGCTTTCATCACTGAGAGTTATTTTTTCAAGTGTCAGCGTTACCGTACCGGCTTCTATATCGCTCAGACGCAGTGTGTATTGCATAAAGTAACGTGCATCACGCGCTGCTATATGTGTTGCACTTAACGAAATAGTGTCGCCTTCATGCGCATCTTCTGGTAATACACAAAGCAGTGTAATTTCATGCTCTGCGTTTGCATTTAGATGCAGCGTATCGTACTCCATAGTATGTGCCATGGCAGCTGATAGCGGATCTTCAAAAGATTGCAGTGCAAAGTTCAAGCGCACTAAAGGAGTGGTCATTGAGGTCAGTCGTCTTTTCTAGGTTAATTAAATCGAATGGAAATTATCCTATAGTTTAATTGCAGATTTATGACTAATTGAACGTATTTTCATCATTTTTAACTTGGCGTGCTAAAACAATGCAGCAGCAGTTGTTTATAGGTAATATCAAGCTTATAAATTTTATAATAATAAATTTAAAATCCATTTTTAAATGTTTACTTAATAGCAGCAAGATTGGCTGATTTACAAACGGGTAATAGCACTCGCATTAAACTGTGATTTGGGTATAGTCAACTTAATATAAATAGCCGAGAATTATCATGTTTAAACGAATAGCGCTCTTTTTATCAGTATGTTTAGTGCCGCTACTGTCTTTTGCTGTAGATAATAAGCCGTTTGTAGGGCAGATAAGTGCGGCTGATTTACTTAACGATTATCAGCAATTTTCCAATGAATATAATAACTTTGTGCCAACTGTTGCCGATACACAAGCCATGCAAACACTCAGAGGTAAAGATATTTTGGTGTTATTTGGCACTTGGTGTCACGATAGTCAGCGTGAAGTACCACGGTTACTTAAATTACTTGATAGCTCCAAGGTGGCATTGGCCAGCTTAAAGTTGGTCGCTGTCGGTTATGATAAACGCGATCCTGAAGGGATTGCAGCACGCTACCAATTAAAGTATTCACCAACGATTATAGTATTAACAGCAGGCGAAGAGCTTGGGCGGTTAGTTGAAAAACCAAAGGCGTCTATTGCTTCAGATTTAAGTCAATTTAATCCAGTAACAGAGTAAAAGTATGAGTGATCAAATTATTGCTGCTATTTTGGTATTTGTTGGCTGTATTGTTTTAAGTTTAGTTTTTCACTTTGCACTGAAGAAGGTTGAACGTCGTTTTGATGGCCATGCCGCGGAATCGTTTCGTTTAATTTCAAACTCACAAAAAGCGATTTTGATTTTTATTGGCACTATATTAGCGCTCTCTAAGCTTGATTTTGATGTAACTGGTTTAGTCGCTGGCTTGGGTTTAACAGGGTTTGCGTTAGGGTTTGCGCTTAAAGATGCAATTTCAAATCTCGTTGCAGGGATAATGGTTGTGCTTTATAGACCTATTAAGTTGGGTGATAACATCGAGGTCGCGAGCTGTAAAGGTGTCGTGGTCGATTTAAACCTCAGATATATTACTTTACAGACCGATGGCTGTCGTCATTTAGTTCCCAATTCATTGATGCTCAGTAATAAAGTAACAATAAATAACTCGTAATATTTTCAACTAGCTAATTACAAATGAGCTGATTAAAATAGCCTATAAATCTAAGAGTGATGACTAAACTAATGTTTGAGCAAGTAATCGCGTTAATTGATGAAGCAAATAGTCAGGATCCAAATCAAGAACACTATGCAGGTAAAGTGTGGCCTAAAGAGCGTTTATATTCAGAGCGTATGACGCAGATGTTAAACCGTTTTAAACCTGATGCTGATGAGCTAATGCATATTGCTGTGAGAGCACAGCACATAAAGCGTTGGTGTTCGCCGCGAAGTCACTTTCCAATGGATAAACAAGGCTATCATCAGTGGCGCAGTGCGTTGTATATTTTTCATGCCAGTACTGTGGTTGAATTAATGCAGCAAGTTGGTTGTTCTGATGTTGATCAGCAACGAGTATATGCAGCGGTTGCGAAAAAACAAATCAAGCGAAATCCTGATAGTCAATTGGTGGAAGATATCGCAAGTTTAGTGTTTATTGAGTATTACATGTTGGCATTTGTGCAAACAAAACCAGCCTACGATGAGCAAAAGTGGATTGGGATTTTGCAACGTACGTGGCAAAAAATGTCTACTGAGGCACATGACTTTGTGTTGGCGGGTAATATTACTTTACCAGCGCCGTTAGTACCGCTAATTGAAAAGGCGCTTGCACCGAGTTAATATCTCACTGCGATGAGTAATAAAATGCAAAGGAGCTGGATATGCGCTGCCCAAGGACAAATATAGAACTCACTAAACTAATGGTCGGGGGGATCGAGGTTTTCTCATCCGCTAATGGCGGGGTGTTTTTTGATAATCGCCAGATTTTTAATTTTAGTGATCCATCTTTAAAAAGAGCGCTGGTGCTTGCTGAGCACTTGGCTGCTTTACCTGACACAGACGTTGATTTAACGGCACGAATTAATTGCCCTAAGTGCCCGAGTGTCGTGATGATGCGGCGCTTTTTTACACCTCTTCATGTGGTCGAAATTGATGAGTGCCCAAGTTGTGCGGGTATTTGGCTAGATCCAAAAGAACTTAATAAAATTCACGACAATCACTTAACAGCGAAAGAAAAACAATTACTAGTGAACCAGCAAGCCAATAATCATGGTTTTATACCAATCGTGTTAAGTTACTGACCATTTATAGCGACAGATAAATGGAGTGATAACAAGACATAAATTTTGACATGTAGTTGTTCTACATGAAAAATTTATAACGCAGTTAGCGCTTTATTT
>NZ_JACJDM010000209.1:0-361 GCF_014163545.1 Pseudoalteromonas sp. SR45-6 | reverse complement strand
GCCTGAAACGAGTTAAACCATTCAGTTGTCCTAGTGACACATATTCTGTGTCCCCATCGTCTAGAGGCCTAGGACACCGCCCTTTCACGGCGGTAACAGGGGTTCGAATCCCCTTGGGGACGCCACTTACTTATTTTAAGTAATGTATAAAGCAGTGTGACACCGCACTCTCTATGCACGACGTTAACAAGAGTACTAATCTCTTGGGGACGCCACTTACTTATTTTAAATAGGGAAGTGCAGTGTTATTAAGCAGCTCGCCTGAAACGAGTTAAACCATTCAGTTGTCCTAGTGACACATATTCTGTGTCCCCATCGTCTAGAGGCCTAGGACACCGCCCTTTCACGGCGGTAACAGGGG
>NZ_JACJDM010000208.1:0-361 GCF_014163545.1 Pseudoalteromonas sp. SR45-6 | reverse complement strand
GTGTATTGATCACCGGCTCTGGGGCGGAAGCCAATGCCAGTGTCAGTGTGACTATCAGCGATGGTTCGAATAACCAATCGCGTACTGTGACGGCTGATGGCTCTGGGGCATGGACTATCAGTGGTCGTGAGTTTGATGTCAGCAGCTTTAATGATGGCACGCTCACCGTCAGCGCCACACAAAGTGATGCGGCGGGTAACACCTCAACTGCAGCCAGCACCTCAGTGATTTTAGATAACGCAGCACCGAATGCCTTAACGATTGCCACCCCGATTGAGGTTGATGGCCGGATCAATGCTGTAGAAGATGGCAGTGTATTGATCACCGGCTCTGGCGCAGAAGCCAATGCCAGTGTCAGTGT
>NZ_JACJDM010000207.1:0-362 GCF_014163545.1 Pseudoalteromonas sp. SR45-6 | reverse complement strand
GATGCTACCTTACGAAGCCCATGGTTATCGTGCCCGTAAAAGCTTATTACATGTTTTATGGGAACAAGAGCAGTGGCTGGATAAATACTTGTTAACTGACGAAGCTCCTGCAAGCGATGCTCAAGTAAATACTGAGCCTTCTTTAACAGAATAAATTCAAAGCGCGGTTTATGCCGCGCTTGTTAATTTAATTATATGGGGATGAAGACCCACCCTTAATCTCACGGCACCTTCCCGATGCAAAGCGAGCGTATGTACGCTGCGCTCAAAGGTTTAGGCAAAGAAGCGCGTTTAGTGATGCTACCTTACGAAGCCCATGGTTATCGTGCCCGTAAAAGCTTATTACATGTTTTATGGGAACA
>NZ_JACJDM010000206.1:0-363 GCF_014163545.1 Pseudoalteromonas sp. SR45-6 | reverse complement strand
TTGTGAACAACGAGATGACTTAGGTAACTGTTGCTTTAAATGGGAAGAGATTGTTTGCAGGCTAACCTCGAAAATGGGCGCGCCGGGTGTAATGAATTACTTTCCAGAAATTAGTCATATAGACCGTAAGCGTATAGCTAACGACACCTAGCTTTGCTTAATGTTCCAAGGTAGCAGTGGCTCAAGGTTATCTGGCTGCTCAGCAAGGCGCTGTAAGCAAGTAGAGATATAGTCATGCACCTAAAGTATCCCCAGAATTAGCCTTTATATATCAATGAACTAATAGTATTAAAAAATGTGGGAAGCGAGGGAACATTCATGGTGTTTTGTGATCTTATGAATCGCTTAAAAACAACAGAGCTA
>NZ_JACJDM010000205.1:0-365 GCF_014163545.1 Pseudoalteromonas sp. SR45-6 | reverse complement strand
AAATCATTCCCTTTCGGTGGCTCTAATTCATTGGCTACCGTCTTCTTCGGTTTGCCCACTACACCCGTGCTTGCCGGTGGCTCAAACTCATCGAGGGCTTTGTTTACGCGATTACCAATTTCGTTTGCGGCGTTTTTTACCCCTTGATCTATTTTTGGGGTGACTTCATCAAGCTGTTTGACCATGGCTTGCATGCCGTCAATGGCTGAGTCTGGCAGTAGGAGGTCGTATTTCCAGCTAGTTGAAATATCTTGCAAGGTATCTCTAAAGCCTTTGATTACGGCTTTTACTTCACTGGCGGCTTGCTTGCCCAAATTTTGCCAGTTTATTTCCCGTAAGTATTTTACTGGGTCGCCTTTACCGAG
>NZ_JACJDM010000204.1:0-369 GCF_014163545.1 Pseudoalteromonas sp. SR45-6 | reverse complement strand
CACGCTTCTTGAGCAGTTTGTAAATATGATCGGTGTGATATCTTATGTTGAACTGGTCATAAATATACTGAGCAATATCTTCCCCCATTAGTCTGCCTCCTTCTGAAGAACTTGCTGACTGTTTTACATAATCTGACAGTGTATTTAGTTGTTGTGAGGTTAATTTAGCTGGACGACCTTTAATCGGTTTGTTGTTCAAGCCAGCAACGCCATTGTTAAGGTAGTTTGAAACCCATTTATTGAGACTGCCGCGCGCTGTATTTAGGCGCTTAGCAATATTCGTTCTGTTTTCACCCTCAAAGAATAATGAAACAGCAAGCAGGCGTATGCGCTTTCTTGCATTAGGCTCTTTACGTGATAAAGCTAAAA
>NZ_JACJDM010000203.1:0-380 GCF_014163545.1 Pseudoalteromonas sp. SR45-6 | reverse complement strand
ATGGCGAAAAGTGGCTTTGATACTTACATTGCGGATAACCAATTTAGAAAACGAAATCCGCTGTTTAAAGAAAGTGAAACTTATGAGACAGAGCAAGAAAAGCGCCGACTAAAACGCAGTAAAGGCAAGCCACGGTTATTTACCTCAGACGACTTCCATTATGATGAGACGACACAAACCTGCCGCTGTCCCGCAGGCAATGAAATGTGGCGAAGCGGTATAAATGTAAACAGCCACAACCAAAAATATACGCGATTCTGCGGTTACTTAAAAGATTGCAAGGTATGCCCACTGCAACAGCAATGTATGCGAAAGCCACCTATAAAAACAGGACGGCAAGTTCAGTTTAAAAATGATGAATCGCGTAAAAAGCTAAGCTA
>NZ_JACJDM010000202.1:0-385 GCF_014163545.1 Pseudoalteromonas sp. SR45-6 | reverse complement strand
AACGCAGCACCGAATGCCTTAACGATTGCCACCCCGATTGAGGTTGATGGCCGGATCAATGCTGTAGAAGATGGCAGTGTATTGATCACCGGCTCTGGCGCAGAAGCCAATGCCAGTGTCAGTGTGACTATCAGCGATGGCGCGAATAACTTATCACGGACTGTGACGGCCGATGGCTCTGGGGCATGGACTATCAGTGGTAGTGAGTTTGATGTCAGCAGCTTTAATAACGGCACACTCACCGTCAGCGCCACACAAAGTGATGCGGCGGGTAACACCTCCAGTGCAACCAGCACCTCAGTGATTTTAGATAACGCAGCACCGAATGCCTTGACGATTGCCACCCCGATTGAGGTTGATGGCCGGATCAATGCTGTAGAAGATG
>NZ_JACJDM010000201.1:0-389 GCF_014163545.1 Pseudoalteromonas sp. SR45-6 | reverse complement strand
GTAATTGACACTCAAGCGCCTACTTTTGATATTGATCCACTTGCTGCAACGAACGATACCACGCCAACCATCACCGGTAGCAGTGATGAAATCGGTGGCATCGTCAGTGTCATCGTCACTGATGCGACGGGGGCAGTACAAACCTTAATCGCGACAGTGCTTGCAGATGGTACGTGGTCGGTGGATATACCGACGCCGCTTGCAGAGGGCGCATTCCAAGTGGATGGCAGCGTCACTGATGCGGCAGGTAATACCGCCAGTGACACTGAAAACGGCGGAGTAATTGACACTCAAGCGCCTACTTTTGATATTGATCCACTTGCTGCAACGAACGATACCACGCCAACCATCACCGGTAGCAGTGATGAAATCGGTGGCATCGTCAGTGT
>NZ_JACJDM010000200.1:0-391 GCF_014163545.1 Pseudoalteromonas sp. SR45-6 | reverse complement strand
CGTCCGCCGCTCGTCAGCAAAGTAGCAAGCTACTCTCTGTTACCGCTCGACTTGCATGTGTTAGGCCTGCCGCCAGCGTTCAATCTGAGCCATGATCAAACTCTTCAATTAAAAGTTTTTTCTGTTCTCATCCAATAAAGAATGAAGAACCTGCTCAATGAATTCTGAATTTATTTAATATCTTTCGATATTGAATTGACTGTGCCGAAGCAACTTATAAATAAGTTACTTCTGTTGGTCACTCAGCTTCTCTTTCGAGAAATCACATTGAGACTCTAAATTTTTTGCCTTGCTTAGCGAACTAAGCTTGGCTGTTAGAACTCAATCTGTACGAGTGCCCACACAGATGATTGCTTTATATTGTTAAAGAACGTTGCGGTTAAAGTTAAAC